>JBAYWC010000010.1:0-39080 GCA_041674265.1 Terrimicrobiaceae bacterium | reverse complement strand
TTGGCCCTGGCGGTCTTTTCCGCGAGGGGGTTTTCCCTCAAGGGCTACCGGTGCCCGTGACGGATTTTCCCGCACCAAAATCACCCGCCGTTCGCGCGTCCAGCCTTTGAGTTGGAGCGAGCTCTCCAGTGCCTGCCATCCATCCCCGCAGTCCTGCCAGAGCGCTCCCTGCCCCATCATCTTGGGAACGCCGATGACAGATGAGCTTGCTCATGCAATAGTGGACACATGAGATCGCAAAAATACGGAGTTTTCGCGCTGGGATTTCCCCTGCTTCTCGCGGCAGCGGGGCTGCTTGCCGCGGATCTGAATGCGAAGGAGCCGGTTTCCGGCGAAGGCTACGCGAGGCAGATCGAGGTCACGCCGCTCCTGCGCACGGCCACGACTTCCTCCGGGCAGCCGATCGCCTATCCCGCGACCGAATCGCCGCAGGTGACGGCGGTCCTGGTGGAGATTCCGCCCGGTGCCGAAACCGGGTGGCACGAGCATCCCTATCCTTGTTATGCTTACGTTTTGTCCGGGGCACTCACCGTGGAAGTGAAGGGGCAAAAGCGGCGCGAGCTCCTTCCGGGAGAGGCGCTCGTTGAAGTGGTGGGCACCCCGCACAACGGGATGAACAAAGGCGCCGAGCCGGTGCGGCTGGTGATGTTCGTGACCGGTGAGGCGGGCAAGCCGTTCACCGTGCGCGTCCCGGAGCCCGGGCCCAAGGACAAATAGCTCTCAGCGGAACCGCTGCCTCAGCCACCTGAGGTCGAAGCGGTCGCCGGGACAATCGGTCGGCTTGGGATTGATTTCCTTGTGACCCTTGACGATCGCCGACCTGCCTTTGATTTTTCCGACGCGGGCGCGCAAATAGGTGATGAGTTCATCCAGCGCGTCGAGCTGGGCCTTCGTCGGTTTGTCGCGGTTCAAATCCCCCACAAGACAGATGCCGAGGGCGATGTTGTTGAGGTAGTCGCTGGCGACGTGCCCGCCGTTGATCTGGCGGGTCCATCGGTCGCCGATTTCAATTTCCCCATTGCCGGAGGAATTTCCGTTTCCGATGACAAAATGGTAGGCGAGCCCGTTTTGCATTTTCCGGACCCGCCGATGATAAACATCAAAAATGCGGGCGTTTCCCTGGCGGGTTCCGCTGTTGTGGACGATGATGTATTTCCAGCGACCGCGTTGCACCTTCGCCCGGTCGATGGCCTTGCGGACAGCCGGTGCGAGATACCGGTAACGTTTGAAAAATCCGCCGAATTGCCGCTTGGGTGCGGGCTCCATCCCCTGGTCTTCCTGAAGCCCGGATTTCTCCACGAGGATCGGGGCATCCAGCGGGCGACCCTGGGGGCTTTTTCCCGTGGGAATTTGCGCCGGGCTGATGGCGGGGATCGCCGTGCTCCCGGGTGTGGTCGCAGGCTTTGGGGGTTCGCGCAAGGGGTGGTCGGGAACATCGATGATATCCGGCGTTCCCGAGGGTTGGGGAGTTTCCCTTTCCGGCGGGGGCGACGGGGTCGTTTTTTTCGGATGGGGAGCCGGCGTTTCTTCGGGTTCCTTTTTTTCCTGAGGCTCGGGAGTGCTCTTCGGAGTGGGTTTGGGGGTGGATGCGGGCTGGGGTTTCGGACGCGGGATGGACGACGGGGACGGCTTCGGCACCGGGCGGATATCCTCGCGCGCCTGCAGGAAAAGACGCTTCTTTTCCTCCTCGCTCATCTGGGCATGCACGGTCGGGATGAGGAGCAGAACCCATCCAAACAGAAGTGTCCACACAACCGGATTTTGTTTCCGCACGCCGCAGACTAGCAAACCGGGGTTCATGATCAAGCCGTGCGAGACAATCAATACAACACGCGGACCAGGCAGAGGCCCTCCGCGGGAGCAACGTGGGATGTGCGGGGACCGGCATTCTTCAAAAGCCGCCGGAGTTCGTCGCGGGACAACCGCCCGGCCGCGCAGCGGATCGCGGAAGCGGCCAGCATCCGGACCATTTTGTAGAGGAACCCCTCCCCTTCGAACATGAGCGTCAACCCGGGGCCTTTCTTGCCGGGACGGATGGCGGAGACTGTCCTTGTCGTTGGTTCGGGGGCCTTGGATCCACGGGCGCAGAACGCCGCGAAGTCATGGCGCCCGGTAAAGATCTCGCAGGCGGATTTCAGGAGATCCGCATCCAGCTTCCCCGGAACATGCCACGCCCGGTTGAGAAGGAGCGGCGGCATCACCGGACCGTTCCAGATCGTATAACGGTATATTTTCCCCCGCGCGGAGAATCTCGCGTGAAAATCCGAAGTGGTTTTTCTCAAGCTCATCACACGAACTCCCGGGGGAAGATGCGCGTTCACGGCCGGAAGCCACGCGCCGATTGACAGGCGCTCGTCGGGAACGTCCACATGCGCCGACTGCCCGGCGGCATGGACACCAGCATCGGTGCGCCCGGCCCCATGAACGACGATGCGCTCCCCGCAGAGCACCCGGAAGGCCGACTCCAAGGCATCCTGCACGGCTTTCCCGTCCACCTGGCTTTGCCACCCGGAAAATCGGGTCCCGTCATAGGCAACGGTCAACCGCAGTCTCATGCCTGGGAATCCAGCCAGCTCTGAAGCAGGATCTGCGCGGCCACCTGGTCGACCATGGCTTTTTGATCCCGCGCCTTTTTTCCGGCCTCGTGAAGCGATCTTTGGGCGGAGACGGTGGTCAATCGCTCATCCCAGGGCACGACCCGGCAGGAGGTTTCCAATTTCAAAGCCTCGATGAACTCCCGGGCCTTCCGGGCGGCGGGCCCGAATGATCCGTCCATGTTGCGCGGCATGCCCACGACGATCGTTTCCGTGCCCTTCTCCCGGGTGATTTCCAGAATCCGTCGCATCACCTGCCCCTCCTTGACCGGGATCGTCTCCATCGGGTGCGCCAGCATTCCGAGATCATCGCTGACCGCGATTCCCACGCGGGCGTCGCCGAGATCAATTCCCAATGCACGGTTCATTTGCGATTGAAAATCTCACACCGCCTCCCTAGGTTCAATCACCATGTCACAATTGTCATTGGACAAATTCGGAGAAAACCTCCCGGTTTCGGGGGTTGTCGCCTTCTCGCAGGTGGCGGTCGGCCTGGGAATCGGGCTCCTGGTTGCCGGTCGCATCGGGCGCACGGCGCGGCGCGGTCTGGCCATCGGATTGGTCAGTGCGGGAGTGGCGACGCTCGTGCCGGTCGTCTGGGGAGTCATCTCGAATATCAGCCACCGTCCGGGCTCATCGCGCACGATGCGCAAGCGCTTGGATGGCATCCGCCGCGCTGCCGGCGGCGGATAACAGCGGTTCCCTCTTCGGCTCGCTTGAAGATCCTCCTGGCATCCGCGTCTCCGCGCCGCAAACAGTTGCTGGAAGAAACGGGGTACCAGGTGGAATGCATCGTCTCCGGGGCCGAGGAGATCGAGGATCACTCGTTTTCGCCGGCGGACCTCGCGTTGGAAAATGCCACCCGCAAAGCCTGTGCTGTCGCGGAAAAATCCCCGGATCGGATCGTGATTGCCGCCGACACGGTGGTGTGGAGAGACGGAAGTTTTTTTGGAAAGCCATCGGACTTTGAGGATGCGTTCCGGATATTGAAGGAACTCGTCGGCCGCACCCACGAGGTCGTCACCGGTGTGGTCATCCGCTTTCCCGGCGGAGCGTTGACAAAATTCACAGAGTCCTCGCGTGTCACATTCCACGCCTTGGTTGACGGGGAAATCCGCCGGTATCTGAAGTCGATTAATCCGCTGGACAAAGCCGGCGCTTATGCCGCCCAGGACGACAACGGCCGCATCATCAAGAAAATAGAAGGCTCGGTGACCAACGTCATCGGTCTTCCGGTGGAGCAGATCGAAGCAATCCTGGACTGTTGGTCGACCACAGGATGTTCAGCCCGGGAAAAGCGACCGGCGGACGCGGCCCGCGGATAATCGTTTATCCCGAATTCAGCGATTCCTCACGCAGAGGCGCAGGGAAAAGCGGTTTTCGGGTTTATTCGCCCGAGAGCGAGACCGAGGCCGTCTGCCCGATGCGCAATGGGAACGGTGGCTTTCCCGTGACCTGAATGCGGACCGGAAACCGGTTCGGGAGCCTGACCCAATCGATCGTCTGGCTGACATCGGGCAGCAATTGGACGGTTGAACCATCCGGGACAAAAATCCCCCAGGCCACGCTCTCGACCTCCCCCTCAAACGGTTGGCTCTCGTGCCCCATGAGCCGGATGGCCGCCTTCCCCCCTTCCACCACGTGCCGCAACTGGGTCTCTTTGAAATATGCCGCCACCCAGAAAGAACTCGAGTCCACCAGCGCGAGGATCTGCTGCCCGGCCGTCACATATTCGCCCGGCGACGTATTGACATTGGTCAGATACCCATCCACAGGGGCGAGGATTTTTGTGTAGCTGAGGCTGAGCTTCGCAAAATCCAAGTCGGCCTGGGCGGCGGCGACATCCGCCTGCGCCCCGATATAGGAATCCTGGGCATTTTGAAGATCCCGGATGTCGGTGACCTTGGTCTCATAGAGTTCTGTCTGGCGGGCGAGGTCCTGTTTGGACTGGACCGCTTTGGCCTCGGCCTGCTGGAGCTTGCCCGTCAGGCTGCTGACATCGGCGATGTAGGTGGCGGGATCGATTTCAAAGAGCAGGTCCCCTTTCTTCACCTGCTGGTTGTCTTTCACCGGGATCTGAATGATCGGTCCCCCGACGCGGCAGGCCACTCCCACCACGTTTGCCCGCACTTGGGCATCCCGGGTCCACGGGCGTGTGACATACCGGTGATACATCGCCAGAGAGGCGACCAAAGCGAGCACTACCACCACCGAGGTGACCAGATATTTTGAACCGCCGGGTTTCATGGGGCGAGGATCACTCCGAAAAAACAACCGAACAAGACCGCCAATGCGATGAAGAAAAGCGGCACGTGCCAAATGTGGCGGGTCCATGTCCTGCGCTCCAGTTCCAGCACAACGATCCAGGCGGCCAGAAAACCCAGCGCGCCGACGATCATTCCCCATGGCATCAAAAAATCCCCGATCTGGAATTCCGGGGTCCGGAAATAATCGAGTATCGCCATGAAAAACGGACTACAAAATGCCGAGCTTCATTTTTCCGGCCTCGCTGATCATGGCTTGATTCCACGGCGGATCCCAAACCAGCTCGACCTCGGCCTCGTCCACTCCCTCGAGAGAAAGGATTTTCCCGCGCGCGTCGGCGGCAATCGTGGGCCCCATCCCGCATCCCGGCGCCGTGAGCGTCATTTTCACATTCACGGATGTCGGGCCGCCGTCCTTCCGGGTCACCGCGCAATCGTAAACGAGGCCGAGATCGACAATGTTGACCGGGATCTCGGGATCGAAGACCGTTTTCAACTGCTCCCAAACCGCCTGTTCGGCGGTCCCCTCGACTTTGACCTTTGCCAATGCGGCTTCCGGGTCGATGCCGAGCGCATCGGCATCCTTCAACTCGATGCGGGCGAGACCGCCAGGGGTCGCCACGGTGAAAGTCCCCCCCAGCGACTGCGTGACCACGACCGACATTCCGGCCGGCAGGATGAGCGGGTGTCCGCTGGGGATTTGAACGGCGTCGCAATCGCGGGAAAGCGTGATGTCTCCTGGTGTGTTCATATTAGGAATGGAGTTTGATGATGCCTTTTTTTTGAGGGTGCAAGCTGTCCGTAAGTGTCGGTGCCGAAGACGGCCCCGGCGCGGAGGGGGTTCCGGCCAGCGCATTTTTCAAGGCCCCTTCGACGAGTTGCGCGCAGTGGATCTTCATGGGCGGAAGCGGGCCGAGAGGAGCGGAAAGCTCCGGCCCGGAAAGCGCGAGCGCCTCCTCGGACGTTTTGCCCCTGATCATCTCCGTTGCGATGCTGGCGACGGCGATCGCCGTCTGGCACCCGAAGGATTGAAACGTCGCTTTGTCGATCACCTTGCGCCCGCCATCATCCCGGAACTTGATCCACATCCGCAGCATGTCCCCGCAGTCGCTGCTTCCCGCCGTGCCGACCGCGTCGGCTCCGGACATTTCACCGAGGTTTTTCGGATCGCTGTCGTCCATGTTCATTCGACGGAATAGCGGGGCAATGAGGGGTCGACTTCCAGGCTCCAGGCATCGATGCCACCCTTGAGGGCGCGGACGTTTTCAAATCCGTGCCCGGAAAAATAGGCCGCCGCATCCAGGCTGCGCGCCCCGGTATGGTCATAGATGATCAACAGGGTGTCTTTCGGCCAGCCGCCCATCATCTGCCCGATGAGATCCTGGCTGAAGAGTTCCGAGTTTTTGATCTTCACAGCTTCGTGCTCTTCGCGGGTCCTGATATCGAGGAACCGCGTCCCTCCGGTCCGGTGGGCTTCCGCAGCTTCGGACGGGGAAATGAAAACTTTTTCGTCCTGCTCGTGGGATTCGCGGATTTTTCCCAGGACGTCCTCCAAGGCAATCCCGTCGTTTCGCGAACAAACCTCGGAGAGCTTTTCCTCGGGCCGGAACCCACAACTGGCGCACCCTCCGATATGGTAGTTGCGGAACAACGCCCTCTGCGCGCCGGGATAGGCGGCGAGAAGTTCCTGCATCGTGGGATCCGGAGACAAGGTCATGAGATGAAGAACGTAGTGGGTTTGGAAAGGAATTCAACCCCGCGCATCGAAGGGATCACCTTTAAACCACAGAGAACGGAGGTCACGGAGACAAGGCAGAAAAATGGATGGATGCCAAAATGATCCTTGTGAAATTCTGTTCTGTCCTCCGTGATGAAGAATAAGAAATTCAGACGATTTTGAAATCCACCTGCTGCTTGAACATGTCCACCCGCGCCACGATGACCTCGACCGTGGCCCCGACCTGGTAAACTTTTTTTGATTTGCGTCCGACTAGCCGTCCGCGGGCGGGTTCCAAAACGTAGAAGTCGCCATCCAGCGAGGAGACATGCACAAGGCCAGAAAGCAGGAACTCGGGCAACTCGACAAACATCCCGTAGTTCTTGACATCGAGGATCGTAGCGCGGAACGACTGGCCGGTCCTCTTCGCGACCTGGATCTGGAAGTATTCGAGCTTTTTGAGCCGGACCGATTCCCGTTCCGCATCCGACGCCGTCCGTTCGGTGGTCGAGATGTGATCCGCGACTGCGGCGAGCGCGGAGGAATCCGGGCCGGACTTGGTGAGGCCGAGCATCCGTTCCAGGCCCCGGTGGACGACCAGGTCGCTGTAGCGGCGGATCGGGCTGGTGAAGTGGGTGTAGTCCGGCTTCGCCAGGCCGTAGTGGCCGACGGGGTCGGGCGAATAGCGGGCGCGTTTGAGGCTCTTGAGCAGCGCGATTTTGACCGCGGACTCGTGCGGTTGGCCCCTGAGTCCCGACAAGAGTTTCTGGAGTTCGGGCCGGTGGGTGAGATCGCCCGCCCGGACCCCCTGCCCCGCGGCAAATTCCCGGAACTCGACGAGCTTCTCGGCATCCGGTTTCTCGTGGATCCGGTAGAGCGCCGGCTGATTCCGGATCTTGAGCTCGCGGCCGACGATCTCGTTCGCGAGCAGCATCATCTCCTCGATGAGCTGGTGCGAGATGTCGTTCTCGACCCGCTCCAGGCGGATCGGCGTTCCCTTGTCGTCGAGCCAAACCTTGATCTCCGGAAAATCGAGATCGAGCGAACCGGCGGCAAAGCGCTTCTTGCGGAGAAGCGACGCCAGCTCCCAGGCCACGTGGACCCTCCCGGCCAGCGCATCCCCGCCGGCGGGGTTTTTGAGAATTTCAAAAGCCTGCTTGTAAGTCAGCCGGGCCGCACTTTTGATGACGGACTTCGCGAAGCGGACGGAGTGAGCTTTCCCCTGTCTGTCCACTTCGGCAAAAACGGAGAAGGCCAGGCGGTCGACGCCGGGCTTGAGGCTGCAGATCCCGTTGCTGAGCGCCTCGGGAAGCATCGGGATCACGCGGTCCGCGAGATAAACGCTGTTCCCGCGGGCATGGGCCTCGCGGTCGAGTGTCGTTTTCGGCCGCACATAATGCGAGACATCGGCAATGTGGATGCCCAGCTTCCAGCCGGATGCCGTCCGCTCGACATCGATCGCATCATCGAAATCCTTCGCGTCATCCGGATCGATCGTGAAAATGAATTTCCCGCGCAGGTCCTCGCGTGTTCCGGCCTCGTGCGGATCGACCTCGGGAGAGACCCGGCCCGCCTCCTGCAGGACGGCGGGCGGAAAATCCGTCGGGAGCTGGTGTTTCCGGATGATCGAGAGCATGTCCACTCCGGGTTTCCCCACCGGTCCGAGCACTTCGATGATGTGACCCTCCGGGTTCACATGGCGCGACGGCCAGGAATCGAGGTGGGCCACGACTTTGTCGCCGATGCTGGCCGACAGCGGCGGCACCGGCGCCTGAATGTAGAGGTTGTGGACGAAACGCGGATCGTCCGCGACCAGGTAGAAAAAGTTTTTCGACTTCTGGAGCGTGCCGACAATCGTCTCATTCGCCCGGTTGAGAATCCGGATGACCCGGCCCTCGTGAACGGGCGCGGCCCCCGGGCGCCGGCCCTTCCCGCGCTCCACACGCGCGACCACCCGGTCTCCGTGCATCGCGGTGAACGAATTTTCCGGACTGATGAAGAGATCCGGTTCGCCGGTTTTTTCGCTCAGGACATGCGCGGTCCCGCTCGCGTGGAACTGGATGTTTCCCGTCAAGAGGTCCGCCGCCTGCGGGATGATGAAGCGGTCTTTCCGGATCCTCGCGACATCTCCCGCGAGTTCCATGTCCCGCAGGAGCCCGAGCAGTTTCGTCCGCATGGCGGGCGCGAGGCGCAATGCCTCAGTGATCTCGATTTTGTCCAGCGGACGCTCCGCAAGCAGGCGCAAAATGTCCTGCCTGAGGGGGGGAGGCGCGCCATGCGAAGCATCCGGGCGTCCCGCCCGTGTGCGGCTCCCATGCTCCACGGAAGGTTTTCCGCCCTGCGAAAACTGTTTTTTGCGGAATCCGCCCGCGTCGCCTTTCCTCTCCTGGTGCGCCGCCTCTTGCCGGGGACGCTTTTCCGCCCGCTGCGGATGACGGGACCGCTCCGTGGTTTTCCGTCCGTGTGGGTCTCCGGCTTGGCTGCGGGGATCAGTCTCCAAACGGGCGGGACGCCCGTTCCCCCTGGAATTTGCGGCAGCCGCAGATTCGTCCGCCATCCGGTGCCCGCCGACTTGTCCTTTCCGGCTTCCACGCGCCTGGGCTCCCTGCCCGGACGCCGGCTTGTCCTGCCCCTGGGGTTTTCCTGCCTGCCCCCCCGCCTTCGCGTTTTTCCTGCGTCTCCGGTTCCTGGATGTCGAGCGGCCCGACTCCGGTTTTGCCCCCCCTGTTTGTTGCCTGCCACGAGGGCTTTGGTGTTTCACAGTCCCACCCATCGCTTCTCAGAGGGCCGTTGGCAAGAAATTGCTTGCCGCGCGAAAGCGTCGGATGCAACTTGGAAGTGTTGGATTCAACAAAAAAATCGGCAGGCATCATGAACAAATCTCCCCGCATTCCGGAACGATCCGCGTTCACACTCATCGAACTTCTCATCGTGATCGCCATCATCGGAATCCTGATGTCCCTCCTCTTCCCCGCCGTCAACACCGCCATCGACGCCGCCCGCAAAGCCCAGGCCAAACATGACGTCGTCCAGATCGCCACGGCGGTCATCGCTTACGAGGCGGAATACGGACGGCTGCCCTACACGAATTCCGCCGCACAGGATGTCGGCGATCATTGGCTTGAGGCCCTCGGCGGATCAAATGTCGACAGCCTCAATCCCCGCCAGATCGTGTTTATCGAACTGCCGAACGCAAAAGGGGGGAAGAAAGGCGTAACGGCGGCTGGAACTTGGGTTGACCCTTGGGCCGGGACATACAAAATCATGTTTGATGACAATTACGACAATACTTTGATTGGGGTTGGAACCAACGGCACTGGTGGGACCATTCGGAAAAAAGTGGCCGTCTGGAACGACCCCTCAACCCAAACCAACAATCCGACACCCGCCCAGCAAAAACGTCGCTACGTGACATCTTGGGAGTAGATCCACGCGGGTGTAGTTCAATGGTAGAACGGCAGCTTCCCAAGCTGCATACGGGAGTTCGATTCTCCTCACCCGCTCCCCCTTTTTACAGGGTCAAATCACCATTGAAACCGCATAAATAAAGGCTCTCCGCGCTTTCTGCTGATGAAGCTCAAATTGCAGGCGCGTGCCAGTTTTTGCAGAAAAATTGTCACCAGTTGTCACCGGATAAGCCGGTGCTCAGGTGCAGCGTTCACAAGTTTGCGCGGTGCCTTGAACCTTGCCCGTTCCCGCTCTGTCGGATGCGCTGACCATCAAAACGGTTCCCTGACCCGTATCTCTTTTTCGCCTTTTGGCCGGCCTTGCGTTTGCAGAGAGTTGCGGATACCCTGCTGCCATGCCTGCAACCCTGAATTTTGAAATCCCGGCGGACGCGCTGGAATCGGCCCGGATGAGCGTTGACGAGGCCAGGCTGGAACTCGCCATCGCGTTGTTTTCCCGAGGACGGCTTTCTTTGGGCAAGGCTGCGGAACTGGCGGCGCTGCCGGTGGGACAGTTTCAGCTTCATCTCGGCGCACGCGGAATCGGAGCGCATTACGACGCAGCGAATGCGCGGGAGGATGTGGCGATACTGGCGCAGTCGCGCTCTGCATGATCGTTGTATCGGATGCCTCGCCGCTGATTGCTCTTGCTCGGGTCAATCGGGTGGACTTGCTGCGCTCCGTGTTCGGGCGGCTGATAATTCCCGAAGCGGTCTGGAATGAAGTCGCCTTATCCGGCGCGGACAAGGCCGGAAGCGGCGAATTCGCGAAGGCGGATTGGATTCAAATCCGCCCCGTGACCGATCACGCCCTGGTCAATCTGCTCAGGCACGACCTCGGCGCGGGAGAAGCGGAGGCCATCGTTCTTGCCAAGGAATTGAACGCGGATTTCGTGCTGATGGACGAGCAATTTGGACGTTCCATCGCCCGGAATCTTGGCCTCAAGGTCGTTGGCATCGTCGGTGTGCTCATTGAGGCGCGGGAACGCGGCTTGATTTCCGATGCCGCCGAGCTTGCCGATGAACTCCAAAACCGCGCCGGGTTCTGGATTTCGCAAGAATTGCGAAATCTCGTCATCGGGCAATAGCCTTCCCCCGCCACACCGCCACCCGGTTCACCGGCCCTTTGGCCGGTTCGCGGGCGAGGATTTTTCTCGCGGCGAGGTCGTAGGTCAGGAATTCGTTTTTGCCGTTGACCAGCAGGAGCGCGGACGAGGTTTCCGGGTCAATGGCTTCCACCTTCACCAGCGGGGTGTCGAAGCGCAGGCGTTGCAGGGTGGCTTTGCCGGCTGATTCCAGCTGGGCCACGTCCAACACCAGCAGGTCATTGCCGGGCACGATGTCTTTTTCAAGGCCGTCTTTGGTGCGTTGTTTCATTTTGCCGGAAATCACCGTCACCACCTTTTTGGCCTTGGGGAGGTAAATCGGGGTTTCGGCTCCGGCTTCGGCCGGGAAGGTTTGGACGATCTTTCTCGCGGCCACGTCGAAGAGAACGAGGCCGCCGTTTTCGGACGCATTGGCAATGAGGAGGTATTCCTTGCCGCCGAGGTCGAGCAGCGTTCCACGGTCGGGGAAGGCGGTTCCCCATGCCCCATCCGGGGAGCTTGGCACGTAGGCGAGGTTTTTCCATTCGCCGTTCAGCGCGGCGTCGAGGTCTGCGAAGGCGACGGCCCCGTAGAGGTCGAGGGAGACGGCCAGCGTGTTGCTTTTCGGCGCGGGGAACATCATTTCCGGGTTCGGGCCTTGTTCCTTTTTATTTTTCGGAATGTTCAGGCTGGGATACTCGCGGGGCAGTTGCAGATCGGCCTTGGGGGTGAAGGTTTCCATGTCGAGCAGGACGAGGCGGCTGCCCTTGTGCTCGCCTTTCTTGCTGTCCTTCTGGAAGCTCACCAGCACCATGTTTTGGTCTGGCAGGAAAAGGATGTCCTCGCCTTTGTTGCCGGAGGGGGTCAGGCCCTTGCGGGCGTTCCATGTCTGCGCGGTCTGGCCGGTGGCGAAGTCGAACCAGTAGATAAATCCCTTGTCGGCCATGACCAATGCGTGATCGCCGTAGGGCTGCACATCGCTGGTCGGCTCGTCGAACATGAGCAAGCTCATGGAATTTTCGATTGCCGATTGATTCGCTGCGCTCACCCCTGCGGGGCTGCCTTTGGCTGTCGGTCTCGCTTCGCTCGGCTGCCGATTTTCGATTGGGGAATCAGGCGCCCGGTGGGGAAACGGGTTCCCGCCACCCCGTATGGCCGCATTATTTTCATTCCGCAATCCGTCTTCCGCCTTCCGCGATTTTTCCGCAAGGCTGATAAGCCAGGCGGAAGAAGAGGCTTCGGAGGTGACGAGGATGCGCTTTCCATCGCCGGAGATGGCGAGTTTGCGCGGCTGTTTCAAGCCGGCACCCGGCAGGGCTTCATGGGCGGAGATTTGGCCCTCCGGCGAGGCGACGAGGGAGGCCACGCCGCCCGCTTCCGTGCCGTAGGTGTAGAAAAACGTGGCTGCCGACAGGCTGGGCAGGTTGCCGAGCAGGAGGACGGCGGCAGTTCTTATCAGGAATGGAATGGCGGCTGTGATTTTCATGTTAATCATTGTAAATACGCGTGTTGTGAGACTTTATTGGGATTTGTCGGATTGCGAAAATGGCCGGAAACAGGGTGCTTCTCGGATAAAAAGCCGAGCGGCGCAGGTCGCCAGGACTTTTCTTGATAAAGGAAAAGGCGCGCAATGCCTTTTGCCTGAGAAGCATCCGCAATGTGACGAAATTGTAACATTTCTCCCGTTGCCGAGAGGGCTTCTCCTTGTGAACCCTTCCGCCGTCTAAATGACTCACAACGGCACAATTTTGACGGCGAAATCCGGGCGCGAGGGTTCCGCGAGGGTTCCGCGAGGGTTCCGGTAGCCGTCTTCGCCGTGGTGCGTTATCATCTCACGAAGCATTTCTCGCCTTTGGCAAGGTAGGGCAGCAAGTCCCGTTTTGCGAAACTTGCGCTACGCGGGAAAGTGACGCGGCCGCCGACCGCATCGCCCGACTGGGCGAAATCATCAGCCAGTGCTGGGCCATCACCCGCCAGTCCCTGGCGGCGAATGCCGGGGATCCGGTCGTTGTTGAGCAGTCGCACGAAGTTGCCCTCCGATTTCCAGCAACTTCCCATCCGTCCCTGGCTGCCAAGCCGCCTGCCGAAAGCACCGCTCAACCGGCGATAACGACCGCCAAGCTAGTTCCTGCCGTTCCAGCGAATGCTTTTTCCGCTTTTGATTCTGCGCCCGCACAAGCCCCTTTCTTGCATGGCGGAGATCGTGGCCAGCCGCAGGAAGGTGCCATTTCCGCTTTTAAAAAATCCAATCGCCTTCGCGGCTCAAATCCCACGAGTACGAGTAACGGCCCTTCCAACTACGCAGAGTCCCACAAACTTTCCTCCACCCCGCTGGAAATACCGTCTCCACGACGAATGCATCGGGCAGTTGAGCGACCCCGAGCAGATCGTCAATCACGCCTGAAATTTTCCTCAACTCAACTGACCCAAACACCACCCACCTCTCTATTCCCATGAAACGTTCCACCTCTATTCGTAATTTCCGAACTCTTCATTTTGACCGCGTTTGTCCCAAACGGCGCAGGCATATCTCGCTCCGTTTCGGCGCAAGTCTTCTCGCTGCCGGTTTTCTTTTCGTATTTAGTTCCTCTTCTTCCGCCCAGACCTTCCCAGACGACAACAATTCGTATTGGGCAGTCGGCGATGGGTTTTTCTCGGACGTCAACAATTATTCCCTCAATGGAGGCACTCCAGAATTTCAGCCGTCTGGCAGAGGAATTTTCGGATACCCGGGCACCCCAAGCACAGCGATCGTTACGATTAATGATAGCGAATTTCTTACGGGACCCCTTTCAGGCTATTCCGTCATCAGCGGAAATTTCACCTTCGATCTTCATGGGGAAACGCTTCCTCTCCTGAAGGCCCCATGGGTCTTTGGAGACGGAGCAGGAAATACCCCAACGGTTTCGTTTGCGGATACCGTCGGTTCAAATTCCATTATGTTTGACGGTTTGACTCTTGGAGCCAACGGAAGTTCAAACAATATTTTTGGCGGTCCCAATGCGACGATTGCCTTTGCTCCAAACATTACACCATCGTTCAGCACCACGGGCGGCCTGGCCATTGGCTCAACTGCGGGGGGAGGCAACAACGTGCTCAACGTTGGCTCGGGCAATGCCTTCACATTCAGCACAATTCTGGTCAACGCGGGAGCATCCAACCAGTTAAATATCCGGGACGGCGGATCCCTCGCATCCACTGGCAAAGTCACAATCGGCGCGGGATCCAGCTTTCTTCTGGAAGGAACTGGTAGTTCCTTCGCGCGATCAACCGCAACTGCGGCTTTCGAGGTATTTGGTGATGCCACCGTTCAGGACGGGGCGAGCCTAAGCTTTATAGGTTCCGCAAACGCCGCCAAATTGATCATCGGAGCAGGCGCCTCGTTCGTCGCGAGCGGCGCGGACACCAACGTCTCGTTTGTCACGAAAAACAGCAACGCAACAACTACCGCAACTCTGGATTTGAGCGGACGGCTGGAAGTGACAAACGGCGCCACGTTCGACGCGGAATCAAATCTTAAAGTGGTCACTGCGGATGCCGTCATCAAGGTGGACGCTGACAGTGTTGTTCGACTCAATACCGAAACAACAAACCAGGCAAGTAACGCTGTCGTCTTTAACACTGGCGCAAAGCTCACGCTGGAAGGAGGCGGCACCGTGTATGCCAAAGGAACTGCCAGCTTGGGAACCGCCAATGCGGGTGAATACAAAGTAGTCTCCAATGATGGAACTCTGCTCAAGGTGGACAGGCTCTCCGCCCCAGGCTATGTCGCTGTGCTGGGCACGCTGCTTGTGGGAACCGGTGGAATGAACGTCACCTCCACCACGAACATCGGTGAAGGCACGCATGTGGAAATCGCCTCGCTAAGCACCCTCAATGGAAGCTCGACGGGAACTCTCAGGGTAAAGACAGGCGGAATCCTGAGCGGATCGGGGCTCTTTGCGGCCCAGGTCATTGTTGAGGGCGGGGAAATTCGGATCGGACCGGATTTTGGAGAAGACGAACCCGGCATTTTGGATTTCCGCCGGGTCGGGAATTCGTCTCTCTCAGTCCTGGATGGCAGCACATTTTCCTTTGATCTCTTTGGCGAAGGAATCAACGACCAAGTCATTACCAACGGCAGCATGAGCGTGTTGGACACGGCATGGAACATACAGGTTAGCCTGGCCAATGGTTTCGAAATCCCTTGGGCTGTCGGGCAGGAATACAATCTCTTCAATACCGGCGGTATTGGCGACCTCAACCTGACTGGCGCCAGCTTTACGTCCTTACCTGACCTGGGACCGGATTTTAGCTGGGACACAAGCCAGTTCTCCACGACGGGCAGCATTTTCGTTGGCGCGGCCGTGCCGGAACCGGACACTTATGCGCTTTTGGGATTTGGGGTCGCGGCCATAGCCTGCTTGCGTCGTCTTAGGGTGCGTCAAACGAAGACGCGCTGAAGGAAGCAGAAATTCAACAAGATAGAAAACGCCGATGAAACCGATAGGACCAATCAACCGCTGGAAGTCTCCCGCACTACCGTCCGTCATCGGTTGTTTAGTGGCGACCACATGCCTGTTGCGGGCAGAAAATCTGGAGAATGCCAGTGTCCCCAAGGTGATGGACGGCGGCGGCACGGCGGCGACTCCAAGCACTTATGTGGTGAAGGACGGCTATTTTTATGGGTCAAGCAGCGACATGTATGTTGGTAATGTGACGTCTTTCAATCAACTGACAATTCAGACTTCGGGAACAATCGCGAGTTCGGCAAACGCCTATGTCGGGGGTTCGGCGAGTTCGGCTTGGAACACACTTACGATCACGGGACAGGGCTCAAAATGGCTTGTGGGTTCTTCTTCGAAAAAGAGATCGCTCTATGTGGGGAACCACGGTTCGAACAATACTCTTGCAATTCTTGATGGAGGCGAGCTCACGACCTGGGGAGGAGGAGTCGGAGGCTTCGGGGAAGCGAACTCCAACTCGGCTGTGGTGAGTGGCGCCGGATCAAAATGGACGAACAACGTTGATATGACTGTTGGCAACTTGGCCGGGGCAAATGGCAATAGCCTGAGCATCCTGAATGGGGGGCGGGTGACATCGGTAAACGGGATAGTCGGCAATTCCAGCGCCTCAAACTCCGTAACAGTAAGCGGCGCGGGCTCCCAATGGATCAATTCCGGCAATCTCTATATCGGAAAATCAGCCACCGGACAGACTAATAATTTGACGGTGTCGGGGGGAGGCTATGTCTCGAATGTTACCGGGCAAATCGGCGGAGCTGGAGGAGCAACGGGGAATTCTGTCTTGGTGACGGGAGCCGGTTCAACCTGGAGAAATACCGGAAGTTTGGTCATCGGTGTGGTCTCCGCTCTCGGCAGCACGCTCACAGTGACCGACGGCGGATTGGTGCAACTCGATGGCGATGTAAACTCGCTGGGGATCCAATCCGGGAGCGTCATGCAGCTCGATGGAGGATATTTCGCATGGAAAGGCAACTATGACTTCGGCAGCCGTATCGCTCTCTCTCAATTTGAAATCTATAATGGAAATGCTTGGGCGACGGCGGCGGCGGATGAATTGCGCTGGGAATATTTCATTCCTGGTGCGGATACGTCGGGCTTTACTGGCGGGCTCTATGGCGATTTGGGAGGATACACCGTTCTTTCAACTGTTGCCGTGCCGGAACCGAGTGCGCAAGCGCTGATCGGCCTCGGGCTGCTGGCATCCGTGCTTTGGCGGATACGCAAACGCAGGGGGCACTGTGGCTGAGATTTCACAGGACCAGGCGCAAGCCCGTGCGGGAGGTTGTTTTTATCCCGCTCGGGTTTGTTGTTTGAGGCCGGAAGACTTTTCATCACGGATCCTGCGTATGCACTTGACTCAACCGACCCCAGGGAATGGTGGTCGCAGCGTTTCGCAAGCCGGTTTGAGGCACAACGGGGAGTGGCTGGTTGAGTGAAGTGCATACCCAGACCACGGATTGACAGGCATGAACACGAATAGAACCGATTTTCACGCGGAGACGTGCGGAGCTTTGGTTTTCCCATCAATCCCTCTCCGCGCCTCTGGGTCTCCGCGTGAGCCGAGGTTTTGTTTCGAGCGGGGCGCTTCGCTCCTCCTGACCCTCGTAGTGGTGGCAGGAATCGTGATCCTGTTCACGATTCTGGCGCGACTCGTGATGGTCGAACGGCGCGTGAGCCGGGGGTATAGCGAACTGCAACGGGCGGAGATGGCAGCCCAAGCGGGCGAGGCCGACGCCAAAAATATTCTTTTGTATCTTTTTGCGAATTTCCCGGATTCGGTGACGTTTTGGGATCCAAAAATCGCAGACACGGCCACTCCGGGCACAGTCTTCATGTTCCGAGATCGGACGCCGGATAAGGATACGAGCGCAACTTTCACAAATCCCAAGATTTATGCCCGACCTCTCGTTTCGGGAGCGGCAACGAAAGAGTTTTATCCCAACAACGAGTTCTCGGAAACGCTGCCCGCCGGAGCGACCACGGATCCAGCTAAGTCGGTGGATTTCAATGAGACGAAGCGGTTCGGTGATGGGGACGAAAACGGCTGGATCGGCGCGGTTCCGGGCAAGACACCGGTACCCGTCAATGTGCCGTGGGTGGAAGTATTGGAAGATCCGGCGCAGGCCAGGGACATGACTATTGATCCCGCCACAGGCAAACCGAAGAACCCGACCGTGGCGAGGTATGCATGGTGGGTTGAGGATGAAAGCTTCAAACTCAACGTAAACACAGCCAAAGCCGCCTTGCGCGGCAGCCCGGATTCAGAAAGCCTGGCCGTGAACGGCAAGGACGAGGGCGATCCCAAGCCGAGTTTGCGAGGATTGTTTGCCGATAGTTCCTCCCCGCAAAACGTCGCAGAGTCCATTGAGGCTGCACGGAATGCGCTCGCGGCGACCGGCAGGCGATTCCTCTCCCCGGCACAGGTGGGCCACTCAGACACGGTACCGGACGATACGACGCCACTGACCTTCGCGAGGGATTACAAGTTCCTGCTGACCGCCGAGAGTTCGGGACTGAACCTGTCCCGTACGGGAGCCAAGAGGTTAAATCTCAACGAGGAAGTGGAACGGAGTCTGGAAGGAGTTCCCAATGACAGCACGGGGCATCCCAACGCGAGTGAAGCAAGGGGAAATATCGACAAGTCTGTGAAGCGAATCATTGCCGCTATCAACGCACAAACACCGCATTTTGGCCAACGGTTCTATCGGCTGAATACCCCGGATCAACTTGCTCCAACAATTAGTGCCTCGGCGGCAGCAGGCAAAAATGCGCTCGATGTGGTAGCCACTGCAGCAAATCCGCACGAGCAGATATACGTGCGTAAGATTGCCGCAAACATTTACGACGCGCTCAGCCCGGCGGTAAATCCCACCCTGCTGGTCACAGGCGGCAAACTTTTGCTTGGCTCCCCAATTTCCTCACTTATTGAAAACGAGGATCTGGATTTTGACCCGGCATTGATTCCGTCAACGACAGGCAAGCGAAACGAAATCGAAGCTATCGGCAAGAAGAGAAATGTTCCCTATTTCACGGAATATGGTCTCGTGGCGCGTGTGCTGAGCACCACGAACAGGGGCGCAACCACTCAAGGGCAGCCGATTTGCGATTTCGAGTTCGAGCTGGATCACTATTTTGAGTTTTGGAACCTTGGCGACCGTCCGATCCGGGTGGCGGATGGCGATCTTGGTCCGTCTCCGTATCTCGTTGTGGAAAATCAACCGGGAGTTGCGGCGAACGATGATGCCCAGCTTGACGGCCAGGACATTCCGGCGGGACGCCCTTTCGAGATTAAGCTGGACGACAATTTCACTTATAATGGCAGCTCCGCGAAAATCGAGATCCCCCCTGGCGAGGCGGTGGTCATAACAACCGATCCAAATTACCTGACGAATGCGCCATTATTCGCGCTAAGTGGCAAGCGCATCTATGCGGCAACAGCGCTATATGCCCCTGGAACATCCATTCGGTGTGACCAAGGCATTTCGGAGCCGCCATACCCCCCATATAGCGCGGAGGGAAGTGCCTCCGTCGTCATGACCAATGTGCGTCGCTACAAGTGTACGAGCTATCGCTGGAAAAAGGACGACAGCGACCATGGCGAATTACAATTTGGCCCCCGAATGGAAGGTTCGACTTCCACGAAGATCATCCTTGGCAACGCTTATGGCATTCTTGATGCGCACCCGTCTTTGGCGATCAGCAAGGTCACAAACGCCAATATGATTGTTTTCAAACCTGGATCGGATGGGGCAACTCACTATCGCGGCTCCTATGTGGGTGGCACGCGAAAAGGATATTTTGATCCGAGAGGGAATTTGGAAGCCATTGATATTCGCATGGACAGTGGATACACAGTGACAAGCGACTATTCGACTTTGCTGCCAAACGGGATGTCGCCCATAAACCCGGATCCCCCAGGAAATACGAAACTCGGAGTAATCCCGACAATCGCCGCTGCCTCCCGATGGACCACCGACATGGTAACGACGTCTCCGAATGCAGCCAATCCGCTAGTCATGATGCCGAATGTGCCAATGCGCTCAATTGGCGAACTCGGCTTAATTTTCGATCCAAGCCGCTACGGCTCGGCAACCCTTACGGGTATCAAGCCGCTCCGGACGGGGGGGCACACCCTGACAATTGGCCAGCCGGACTTGACGTGGGACGGCACCCGTGTCGCCACGCTTTCCACCTTGGGAACGGAAATGAGCTATCAAGTGTCGCGGAGCCGCAACTGGACGGCGTGGCGATTAGCGGACGTCTTTACCGTGAAACGCAGGGAAAGCATGCGTGGAGATCTGAGCAATCCCGAAAATCGAACAGAGATTGCCGGGCTCTACAACCCTAACGGAATACTGCGCGATCAAGGGCGGGTGTTGCGAGCCCTGTTCGAAGGTATTAGTTTCGGAAACGACGATGAATCGGATCCTGCCTTGGCCGGAAATCTTTTTCTTACTACCGAT
This sequence comes from Terrimicrobiaceae bacterium, assembly GCA_041674265.1. Taxonomy (GTDB): domain Bacteria; phylum Verrucomicrobiota; class Verrucomicrobiia; order Chthoniobacterales; family Terrimicrobiaceae; genus QYQL01. Next base: position 19,007 of record JBAYWC010000010.1, on the reverse strand, counting down.
ATGGAAACAATTTTGCCCGAAAGCAGCCGCGCGAACATTTCAGTCGCCCAAGCGGGAACGGGAGGCAAGGCATTCGCCAATTACCTCGCCCAAAGACTTACGCGCAGCGTCCCCAAACGATTCAGCCCGCTCTGGGAACCGGGGGAAATTTCACAGCTTGATTTTTTTGCCTACAAGCTGGGCAACTATTCTTCGACAGGGAGCGGTGGAACGACGGTGCAATTCATCCGCTCTGGGACAGGCAATGACACTCTCAATGATCGGGGGCGGGAGGAAATATTTCGCAGGCTCGTGGACATCATTACGCCCAAAGGAAATACGTTCACTATTTACGTGGTAGGGCAGACGCTAGACAAGCAGGGCAAACCAAGCGCGACCAAAGCGCGACGGATCACGGTGCGGTTGCGCCCTGTCTTTAATGAACCTCTCGATGACGATTTTGATCCCAATAATGCCACAGAAGTCACGGCGAGATTTCGTCGACCGGATGCTTATACATTGCACATTATTTGTGTGGAGGGTGCCTAAAAAAGGATATGATTTTCGATTGTCTCTTGTGGATTTGTAAAAGGAACCGCCTGCTGCGGGTCATGAAATGTGTGTTCGTTAGCATGTGCTCAATGGCATCTTTGCAGGCGCAGGATGCCGAACTGACGCCCCGCCAAACGGGAACGAAGAAATTCGCCTACGTGCGAGCTTGGGCGGTGTTGGGTGACATGGCTTCAAAAGACACGTTTTCCCTGTGGGATATATCTGAAATGTCTGATGGGAATGAGCCGAAGAAAACCATCGTTTTTAGCGGCGTGAAGGGCTGTCGGCGAACGGGCTATGGTTTTAGCTATAGCCGAACGACAGCGGGCAAACGTAAGTTTGTTCTCGTTCGCGATACCCCTGTGCCAACAACGGTGGACGAAGTGGAGGCGGAGATCGAGGGGGAAGCCGCTTTTTCCATTTTGGCGATTCTCGACGGCGGTCTTCCCAAGCTGCGGCTTATCCCAGAACATCCGGCTCCACCAGAACAGGACGGCATCTACGTTTACAAGTTGCTTATGCAAGCACCATTGTATCTCCAGATCGGCGACAAAGCACCAATTGCCGTTTCGTATTCTGGAACTCAGCCATTGGTTCTCGTCGCTTCGCAGTTGATGGGGCAACCGGTGGCGTTGATTTACTACTCCAAGAAACAAGCCGAAATTCGGCAAGAGATCGACTATGTTGGCAAAGGCCGTGTGAGCGCGGTTTTTATGCGCAATAGTTACAGTAAGCCCTGCGTTTTTATTTACCCCTCGGAACCCGACAAGTAGACATCCGATGAATAAAAGAACGATTATCAAAATGAAGAATAAGCGAAGCCAACAAGGCTTCAGCCTGCTCGAGTTGCTAACAGTCATGGCGATCATGAGTCTCATGATGGGGCTGCTCGTGAGCACGGGGATGGGCGCGCGCCCGGCTGGCTCGCGGCAGGGAGCCATTTCCCAAATCATGGGCGCTCTGGAGGAAGCCCGCATGTCGGCTATTGAGAAAAATACCACGGTTTATTTCGGCATTGCCGATATCAACCACCCCGACGAGGAAAAGCAGCTTCGCAGTTACTTGCTTTTCCGGGAGCAGACCCCGCAGGAAAAGGCCGCGTCGAAAAACGAAGACATGATTCCGCTCACCCGGTGGGAAAAGTTGCCGCAAGGGTTCTACTTCGACGCCGACAAATTGAGCGACATGACCGTGGAGGTGCCGGGCAACGGGCTGCCCGGCAACCCGCCAAACGTGCGGGCCGTGCAATTCGGCTCCCTCGGCCAAGTGACCGGGCTTCCCGTGGAAATCGTGCCGCAGCTCGCCGTCACGGAAGCGGTCTATAACCCAAGCGGTAAGATTCTCGTCCGCAAGAGCGGCGCGGCGGGGGATTTTATCGTCAAAATCTTCCGCCTCACCGGGCGCCTCCAACTCTCACAGAACGCCACGCCATGAACTTCGCTCCCAAAGAAACAACCGGCTTTCACGGCGACATTATCTGCAGCCCGAACCCTTATCTTGCGGGTGATGGCATTCGCAAATCCTACGGGGATACGCTCGTGCTCGATGACGTTTCCTTCGGCGTCGAGCGGGGTCAATGCCTGGCCTTGCTCGGGCCGTCCGGGTGCGGCAAATCCACTTTGCTAAGTATCCTCGCCGGATTGCTGCCCGCCGATGGCGGCAAGATCCGGCTCGGCACCGAAATCATCGAAGACGCCGCCACCCACAAGGGACGCTCCGCGCAGGAGCGGGGTTTTGCGATGGTCTTTCAGGATTTGAGCCTCTGGCCGCATTTGACGGTCGAGCAAAACGTGGCCTTCGGCCTCGACTATCTCAAGGTGCGGCTGAACCCCCGCGAAAAACAGCAGCGCACTGAAACGGTATTGCAGCGGGCCGGAATGCTCGAAATGCGGGAACGTTTGCCCTCGACGCTTTCCGGCGGACAGCAGCAGCGCGTGGCCATCGCCCGCGCCATCGTGGTGGAGCCGTCCGTGCTGCTCATGGATGAGCCTTTGGCCTCGCTCGATACGCAGTTGCGGGAAACGCTCCGCGACGACATCGCCGCCCTGATCCGCCGCCTCGGCATTACGACCATTTACGTCACGCACGATCATTTGGAGGCCACGACCGTGGCGCATCAAATCGCGGTGATGAACAAGGGCCGCATCGAGCAAATTGCCACGCCGGATGAGATCCACCGCTACCCGGACACGACCTTTGTCGCGACGTTCCTCGGCTCGGCCAGCGCGATTCCCTACACGATGGAGTTGGAGAACCTCCGCGACAAGGCGGACCAGCCGGTTTTCCCGCCCCATCCCGAGCGCAAGGGCGGCTATCTGCTCGTGCGGCGCGAGGACGCGCGGATTTTTCCCCGCTCGCAGGAGCGCGACTTTCCCGGCGACGGCATGATTCGCTGGAAAGCCACCTGCATCAAAAGCAGCTTCACCGGGGCCGTCTATGACGTTCACGCCAGGACACGCAAAGGCGAGGTTTTCCGCACGTTCACCCCCCACGCCGTCCCGCTCGATGGCGAGGTCTTTGTCCAGTTCGATCCCGCCCAAGTCACCTACGTCGAGAAATGAAAGCTTTCAGCTTATTCCTATTGTTTTGTATCGGGGCCGTTTTGTCCGGTTGCGGACAGCAACGCGATTCCAATACGCTTGTCATCTATGCCGCCGGGCCACGCAGCCTCGCGGAATGGCTTTGCGCCAACTTCGAGAAAGAGACGGGCCGGAAAACCAAGCTCTATTCGGCCACGACCGGCGAGGTCATGGCGAAGTTGATGGCCGAGCAATACCACCCGCAAGCGGATGTGGCCATTCTGGCCAGCCCCACGGCGGCGGAAGTGCTCAAACAGCAAAAGATGCTTCTGCCGCAGCCCTCGGGTTTGCTCTCGCGCCCGGAGTGGTCTGACAAGGACGGCTATTATATCGGCACGGCCGCGAGCGCCCTTGGTATTGCCATGCGCCGTGACCAATACGATCCGGCGCTGGAATGGGCGGACATCTTTTCGGGCAAATTCAAAGGCAAGCTGCTCATGCCTTCGCCGCAGCAGTCCGGCACGAGCGGGGAGTTCATCGTCGCCTTCAGCGAAAAGATGGGGGATCAATTTTGGAACGGGCTGATTGACGCCAAAAAGCACGGCCTGCAAGTCTCCGGGCCGAACAGCCAGGCGTTGAATGGGCTGGTGCTGCACGCGCAGGACGCGGTTTTAGCCTCAGCGGATTATCTTGTTTTCAAGCAGATCGAAAAAGGCGAGCCGCTGGTGATGCACTTTCCGGCGTCGGGCTGCCCGGTCATTCCGCGCCCGATTGCGATTCTGAAAGGCACGGTGAACCGGGCGGCGGCGGACGCCTTTGTAAAGTTCTGTTTTTCCTCCGAAGCGCAAAAGCGCATGGCCGAAGAACATTTGATACCCGCCGGCCCGCAAATCCCGCTCAGCTCCATCCGGCAGCAAGCCGAACCCATCACCGCGATGCCCTACGACGTGGCCGCCGCCGTGCGGGATCAGCCGGCCGCGCTCATGCGCTTCAAATATGAGGTGGAGAAAAAAGTCCAATGAGTGAATCCCTTCTTCAAAGCGCGGCGAAGCCGCCATTCCGCCCCGTCGAAAATCGGCAAACGGCCATCGGCCATTCCTCATGGCCGGTCTGGATCGGCCTTTCGGCTCTGCTCGTCACCATCGGCTTTCCCATCGCGATTCTCTTTCTGCAAAGCATCTTTCCGGCCATCGGCCAATCCTCGTTGGCCGGGGCCTTCCGCCCTTATCTGGACATTGCGGCCACCGATGGCCTGGTGCGGATGTGGAATAATTCGCTCGGCTGCGCTGTGCTGACCACGCTCTTTGCCTGCGCGCTCGGGCTGCCCGCCGGCTGGCTGATAGCGAGAACCAACCTCCCCGGCAAATCGCTCCTGCGCGTGAGCCTGCTTTTGCCCATCATGTCCCCGCCTTACCTGCTCGCCTTGGCCTATGTGCTGCTTTTGCAGGATAACGGCTTGGTTGATACCTTTGTCGGGCGATTGCCCGAACCCATCCGGAATGCCTTTTTCGGCATGGGAGGGGTGGTTTTCATCATGGGCCTGACGAGTTTCGGCACCGTGGCCCTGCTGGTCGAAGCCTCCTTGCAGGGCGTTTCGACGCGGCTGGAGGATGCGGCCCGTTGTCTCGGCGCTCCCCGCGCCGACATCTTCTGGCGCATCACCTTGCCGTTGCTCATGCCAGCCTTGATTAACGGCGGGGTGCTCGTGTTCGTGGACACGCTTTCCAACTTTGGCATTGCGGCCATTCTCGGGCCGCGTTCCAACCTCGTGCTTCTGCCCTCCGTCATTTACGAAATGCTGACGACGTGGCCCGCCGACGTGCCGCGAGCCGCTGCCATTTCGTCCATTCTCGCCATTGCGGCGGTCGTGATGGTGACGGCGGCCCGCCTCTACATTGGAGTCAGGGCAATTGCCAACGGTCGGACGCCAGCCGGAAGGATGGCTCAACTCAACGTCTTGGAAACGGTTGTATCCCTGGCCTTTTTTGCGGTCCTGTTCTTCTTCAGTTCGCTTCTCCCTAATGCCACGGTTTGCCTGATGAGTCTCGTGGAACGCTGGCAGGACGGTGATCCGGCCTTTACCTTCAAACACTACACCGCAATTTTCCAATGGGGTTCGGGCGGGATGCAGGCGCTGACCACCAGCGCGGGGCTCAGCGCGGCGGCGGCTACGGTGTGCGCCGTCCTCGGTGGCATTACCGCCTATGCGCTAACCCGCTATAAGGGACGCGGCGTTTCCCTGCTCGACCATTTGAGTATGCTGCCGCGTGTGCTGCCCCATCTCGTCATTGCCGTGGCTTTTATCCTCGCGTGGAACGCATCGTGGCTTCCCTTCCGCATCTACGGAACTCTGGGCATTCTGGTTCTCGCCTATGTCGCCATTTATCAGGCCGTGGGCCTGCGTTTTGCGGATGCCGGGATGCGCCAGCTTGCTCCCCGGCTGGAACACGCCGCCGCCTGCCTCGGCGCGTCCCGCCTTTCCATTCTCATCCGGGTGGTTTTTCCGATCCTCTTCCCGAGCCTCTTTGTCGCCTGGATTTCCATTTTCGTCATGTGCCTGCGCGATTGGGCGGCCTCGATCATGCTTTTGCCTCCGGGCGCCCAAACGGTGGGCAGCTTCATCTTTTCTCAATTCGAGCAGGGCGACTTTGCCCAGGCGATGGCGATGAGCGTTTGCACGGTCGTGCTCAGCAGCATTTTTCTTGTCGCCGCCAACTTCCGCTTTTACCGCAAAGCCACGTGATCTCCCCAACACTTCCCCATCATTCACCTCAACGCATAACATCCGACCATGGAATACTTCTTGATTATTGTCCTGCTTCTTGCAGTCGCCGCCATCACCTTTCACGCCGCCGGGCTTGAACCTTCGCGCGTCGTGAAAAAATGGCTCGTCCGACTCGCCAATGGCCAAAGCATCCCCGAAAAGCCGGATCTTAGCTGGTGGCTCACCTGGCTCTTGCCCCTGCATTACGAGGCCCGCGCCGTCTTCCAAAGAATGAACGCCATGCGCGAGGAAAACCGGCTCCTGCGCGAACGGATCGGCGAATTTGAATACTTGCAGTATTACATCCTCGGCAGCCTGATGGAAGGCGTGCTGGTCGTGAATGACAAACTGGAAATCACGATGATCAACGCGGAATTCCTGAACATCTATCAACTGCAACAAAGCCCCCTCAAACAAACCCTTGAGGAAGCCCTGGGCGAAACCCCGCTCAATGAAATCGTGCGTAAGACACTCCGCAGCGGAAAAATCCAAACCGATCGCGTGACTGGCCGACTGGCGACCGGGGGCCGCTGGCCTTCGTTCGATGTCAACGCGATCCCGCTGCGTGACGAGGAGAGCGGCGTTTTCTACGTGATCGTGGTTTTCCTGCCGCTGCCCGACCGCCTGCGCTTGCCACAGGTGCGCAAGCAGCACGAGGAAAAAATTCAACGGCTGGCCGAAGAATGGACGCGGCGCGGAAAAGTGCTGGTCTGCTCGACCGTGGCCGACCTGCCGGACGAACCCGCCAAGACTCCGGTCCCGGCTCCGCAGGAGGCCGAAGAACAAGCCGCTTCGCTCAAATCCTAAACATGAACGGAAGATGCCCCAACGCCCGCCAATCAGCCTTTTCCCTCGTGGAAATCGTGCTGGCTTTGGGCATCTTCGCCTTCTGCATCGTCGTTATTATCGGATTGCTCGGCACGGTTATGAATTCCTCAAAGGAATCGTGGATGGAAACCCGCGCCGCCCACATCGCCCGGCAGATCACCGACGATCTGACGCCTGACCCGGCAAACACCAATTCGACCACTCAGGCGACGGCGGACATGGGCCTTCTCATGACGCCAAGCGTGGTGCAGGTGCCTTTGTTTCCGGCCAATACCTATACGAATTCCGCGATCTATTCCGACGCGGGCGTCCCCGTCGAGACCGGGGCCACCAATGCCCTGTTCAAGGCGGACATCAAGATTTTCCCCGTCACGGTGGATACGAATATCGGGACGATTCCCGCCCGGAAACTGAGCCAGTTGCAAATTGACATCCGTCCGGTCAGCCAGCCCTCGGCGTCACCGTTCCGGTTTGTCTCCCGCATCACCCCGAGCATGGCGGAGCCATGAGGATTTCCGATTTCCGATTTTCGATTTTCGATTTGAAGAAGTGCCGTGCTTCGCACGGATGGGTGTCGTTGCATTCCGCCGAAGGCCGGACTTTTCTCAATCGGCAATCGGCAATCGAAAATCGGCAATTCCGCCGCAGCGCGGCGGCCTTCACCCTCGTCGAATTGTTGGTGGCCTGCGTGCTGCTCATGTTCCTCGTGCTGCTGCTTTTCAATGTCTTTTCGTCCGTCGCGGCCAGCTACCAGCAAACCGAATCCCGCGCCGATAGCTACCGCGATGGACGGGCCGCTCTCTATCTTCTCTCCGGCGAACTCAAAACCCTCGTTGATGCCGGCGGCGGGCTGACCAACACGAACGCCACACCGCTGCCGCGTCTGGAAGTCCAGACCGGCACCAATGCTTCGCTCGCCTTTGTCACGGAACTTTCCCCGGCCTCTCAGCCGTCCACCAACGCGCCGGGCGACATTTGCATGGTCGGTTATTTCGTGGCCGATCAAACGAACGCGCCCAAGGGCCGGTCCCTTTACCGCTGCCTGATTCCGAGCGGCGAAACGTATTCACGGATGGAAAACAGCGGGAATACCCTTCTGGAACCCGCCGATCTATCGCCCGACGCGCCTTACACGGAACCCGTGGCAAACAACGTCGTGGATTTTCAGGTGAAGGTGCTCGATTCCGAATTGCAGGAAATTTCCAATCCAACAGGCGGAACCAATGAGGCTTATGTGCAGATCAATCTGACCGTTATCGGCACCCGCAATGCCCAGGCTTATTTTCAGGACGGAGCGCCCGACACGCTCAAACAGCGCATCCGGGAAAAGGACGCCAGAACTTTCACGCTCCGCTCAAAACTCCGAACCGCCCCGAACTGACCGCCCTTGAAACTCCGCCACTTTCCGCCTGAAAAATCAGCGGAGAGGGTGGCGAAAGGTTTGCTCTGTATTTCGAGCACACCGGAAAGGACGGATTCATGAAGGCGGGGCCGCGCCAGTTAAGAAAACGCTTGGGCGGGTTGATCCACGATTTGCGCAACCGTCACGGCTGGACGCAGGAGGAGTTGGCCGGAGAAATCCGCAAGGCCGGTTTCGACCGCTGCAAACGCAGCCTGCTTTCGCAGATCGAGGTGGGAGCTGCTTCGTTGCGAAGCGAGGAAGTCTATTATTTGCGAAAGGTTTTCGGCGAATCCTTCGAGCGCGAATTCTGGAATCCCTATTACCATCGAAAGACCGGGGAGGCGGAAGATTTACCACAGGGCGGACAGTCGTGATTTCGCCCTGGGCGAAACTTTCCGATTTCTGGCGGTTTCAACTTCTCGGTTGGGCGGCTTTTGTCATGGTGACCTTTCCGCTCAAAATCGAGTTGATGGGCAGTGTTTCCGGGGCGCTGTTTCTTTGTCTCGTCCGGGATGGCGGCAGTTTCCTGCTGACCTTGGGTTTGCGCTTCATTTACCGGGCCTATTGGTCGGATAAGGGTGGACCACAATGGCCGCGTTCATTGTCGCGGGCTGCATCGTTGGCGGACTCCTCCAGAACGGGTTCTTTTATCTTTTCGGCGACCTGCTTCCGAGCGAGGGAGAGATCTTCCTTCGGCGCACCATGGCGTTCCATGTCTTCTACGAGCGCACCGGGGTTCTCTTTGGCTGGAGCTTCCTTTATTTCGGCGTGCGCCACGCGCTGCAAGGCAGGCAGCGCAAATTGGAACTGGCTCTCGCCAAATCCGCCCAACAGGGCGCGGAAATCCAGATGCGCCGCGCTCAAATGAGTCCGCACTTTCTCTTCAACGCATTGAACATGATTCAAACCGAGGTGCAGAAGATAAACTCTGGCCTTGGGAGAATGATTCAATCGCTGGCGGATTTTCTCCGCTTCTCGCTCGATCACAGCCAGGACGAACTGGTGCCGTTGGGCCAGGAGTTCGACGCGGCGCGGGACTATTTGCAGGTCGAACAAATGCGTTTGGGAGACAAGTTGGTATTCCACTGCGAGATTGAAGACGCGGCGCGGACGGTCGCCGTGCCGGGCATCATCCTGCAACCGCTGGCGGAAAATGCCGTCAAGTATGGGCTGGATACCTCCGAGGTTCCACTGCGCGTGAGTGTCCATGTCTCGCAATTCGGAACGAAAACTCTGCAAATCACCGTGAGCAATACCGGGCGCTGGCTCGAACCCGCGCCCCGGCAGAAAACCAGTCATATCGGATTGGAAAATCTTCGCCGCCGCTTGGCGCTGCTTTACCCCGAGAAACACCGTGTGGAAACCATTGAGTCCGATGGATGGGTGACGGTTTCCATTCGGCTTCCCCTTTATGAAACCCCTGAAACGCGTCCTGATTGTGGATGACGACGGCAAGGCCCGCGATGCCTTGCGTCATCTCCTGAGTGCCCACCCCGCAGTCAAGATTGTCGGCGAAGCCGCCGATGTCACCGCTGCGGCTGCTTTGTTCAAGGAATTGCAGCCCGATTTGATCTTTCTCGATGTGCAGATGCCCAAACGGGACGGCTTCTCCTTGCTGCCGGAGTTGCAGCCCGCACCGGACATTATTTTCGTCACCGCTTACGATCATCACGCGGTCAAAGCCTTCGAGGTCAATGCGGTGGATTTCCTCGTCAAGCCGATCCACCCGGAGCGGCTGGCTCTCGCGCTGGCGCGGGTCGGCGACCCGGTCCATCGGAAAGCCAAGCCATTTTCTGAACACGATCCGGTCTTTCTGCGCTCCGACCGGGAAATCCGCGTCGTGCTGGCGAAAGAAATCACCCACGTCGAGGCCGACCAAAATTATGCGCATGTCCATATTGCCGGGCAAAGGCCCATGCTGATCCGGCGCAGCCTGACGGAATGGAATCGTCTGCTCCCGCCCGAGGGCTTTCCCCGCGTCAACCGCTCGACCATCATCAATCTTTATGCCGTCAAAGAGGTGCTTTCCCTGCCGCATCACCGGGTCAAAATCCACTTTCTGAACTCGGGAACTTCGGTTGAGCTGGGGTGCCTTTCCGCCCGCCGCCTGCGCCGGGCTCTCCGCGCCTTGACCAGTCCGGCGTGACAAAATAGAGCCTCCCCGGAACGGAATAAGTTCTCTTCGGCACTCCCACCGGAAGCGGCTTCAACCGCGTGCTTCGGTGCGGGTGTGAAACGACAAATCAACAACATCGTAGGACCGCAAGTCAGCAAGCTGCGGGTGCAACGGGCGTGGTCACAATCCAAACTGGCGATCAAATTGCAAATGATCGGCTGAGACGTTTCCCGTGGCACCGTGGCCAAGATCGAGGGATGCACCCATTGCGTGCGGGAGTATCAAATCTGCTATCTCATGCAGGTGTTCAACGTGCAGTATCGCGATCTGCTTCCTCCCTCCATCGACCCCCACGGCCAAGGCTTGTTCGAGAAAATCACCGCCCGGCTCAAATCGCGGTATTGACCGCTTACCGGCAAGCGCCGCCTTGCGCAGCCGGATACGGCATTCGGCTTGCGACCAGGCGAGAAGAAAGGTAATATCTCCCCATGGCCGTTGCAGAAACCATCAATCATATCCGACTGGACGATAAAAACCGGGCGTGGATAGACGATACCGGCGTCAAGGTCGTCGAAATCGCGATGGATCATCTCGCGCATGGCTGGAGTGCGGAGGAAGTTCATCGTCAGCATCCCGACCTTTCGCTGGCACAGGCTCATGCGGCGTTGGCGTTCTATTACGACCATCAGGCCGAATTTGACGATGCCATCGCGGAGAGTGCCGCCACCGCGCAGGGGCTGGCCACGGCCAGTTACGATTCCCCTGGCCGGCGCAAACTTCGCGCGATGGGATTGCTCCATTGAGCCTTCGGCTCTACATGGACGTGCATGTGCCTCTGGCCATTACCGAGGCATTGCGGCGTCGCGGAGTGGATGTTCTCAGAGCACAGGACGACGGAGCGGAAAGATTGGAAGACCCGGTTTTGCTCGATCGCGCCTCAGTCTTGCAGCGTATTCTTTTTACTCAGGACGACGATTTTTTTGTGGAATGCGCAAAACGACAGGCGAATGCGGTGTCGTTTTTCGGAGTCATCTATGCCCACCAGCTAGGAATCACCATCGGCCAGTGTGTCCGGGACTTGGAACTTGTCGCGAAAATCTATGAACCGGGCGACATGGCGGATCGCATCGAGCATCTGCCGCTGCTGCATTAAACTACTGGATTGCGGGGTATGTTGGCAAGCTGACCGCGCTAAAGCGGTTCCCACGTTTCCCTTTTGCCGAATCGTTTTTCGACGGCCTCGGAATAGAACTGTGCAATCTCGGAACCGCTGTCTGGAAAAATCCGCTCGAAAATCAGAACCTCGTAGTCGGCGATTGGCTCCTCCTGATTCTCGATCTGGATAATTCGTTCTTCGGAACATTCAAATCCGGTTTGCGCATATCGCTCGGCCACCTGCACATGGCTCCAGTCCTGTTTTTCCCGCAGCTTCCGCAGTAACGGCCCGAGAATATTTTTAGGTTTTGAGGATGGGTTTGACGAGGGCGATTGAGGGCTCATGGACGGGATTTTCCCATAAGGTAGCGCATAGCTCTCGAATCTAAAGTGACAATCCGTGTTTCTTCCGGTGAGTCTGAGGTTGCCGGTTCGCGGCCATGCCAGAGCCAGAAGGCGGAGGTTGCCTTCGCGGATTCCTCAGACCGCATGGGAGGGAAGTCTTGCATTCGTCGAAATACACATTCTTCGCGTAGTATGCTGATATTTTTATTCCCCACTCACATTCAGCGGGTTACTGAAACAGGAGAAGAGAAAACAAACCTCCTCCTCGACACGGGGCTTGAGCAGGGCATATTTTCCCCCGAAATGGAAAGCTCACTCCGGCAGATTATTCGAGCCACACTGGTGTCTTACGAGGAAGTGGGCGGGATGAACAACACGGACGGACACAATCTTCCTTCGAAGCGCATGCTGGGTCAGATTTGCGGCCAGTTGCTTCAGGTTTTGTTTCCGGGATTCCACGATGAAAATCCGATTCACAAGAGTGAATTGGGAGATCTGACAGAGGAGCGCCTGAAAAAGCTGGCGAAGGGCCTGGAAGATCAGATTGCCAAAAGCCTGCAGGTGGCGGATCCGGCGTGCCCGAAAGCCAAAGCGCGGGATGTGTTGATGGGTTTTCTCGGGGCTCTTCCAGAGGTCCGGAATCTTCTCCGCACGGACATCGAAGCCGCCTATGAGGGGGATCCTGCGGCATCGAGCAACGAGGAGATCCTTCTTTCCTATCCCTGCGTCGAGGCGATTGCGATCCAGCGCATGGCGCACATTTTGTATGTCGCCTGTGTCCCGTTGTTGCCGCGGATGATGACCGAGTGGGCGCACGCCCAGACGGGCATCGACATTCATCCGGGTGCGCGGATCGGCGCTTATTTTTTCATCGATCACGGCACCGGGTTGGTGATCGGCGAAACCTGCCGGATCGGCGCGCACGTGAAGCTTTATCATGGAGTGACGCTGGGGGCGCGGAGCTTTGCCAAGGACGATGCCGGAAAAATCGTGAAAGGCGGGAAACGTCATCCGGATGTGGAAGACCGGGTCACGATCTATCCGAACTCCACGATCCTGGGCGGAGAAACGGTCATCGGATCCGGCTCCACGATCGGAGCCAATGTTTTTCTCATGCACAGCGTGCCCGCCAACTCGCTGGTTTTCTACGAGGAGAAGCAACTGCGGATTGCGGACAAATCCGAGCACGGGGAATCCCGGCAACTCGAATGGTTTATCTAGATCACAACGCCACGACGCCGCTCTGCCACGAGGCAAAAGAGGCCATGCTTCCCTTCCTCGAGGGACGCTTCGGCAATCCGTCCTCGATTCATTCCGAGGGAAGGCTCGCGCGGGCAGCGGTGGACGATGCCCGCGACCGCCTGGCGGCGGTGCTCGCGGCCAGGCCACATGAAATCATTTTTACGGCCGGCGGGACGGAATCCTGCAACCTGGGAGTGATGGGGATCGCCCGCGCGCATGTTCCCCGAGGAAAGCACGTCATCACCTCGGCGATCGAGCATCACGCCGTGCTCCACGCATTCGAATACCTGAAGCATTTCGAAGGGTTCGAAATCGATATCCTGCCGGTGGGACAATCGGGAACCGTTGATCCGGAGAGCCTCGAAAAGGCGATCCGCCCCGACACGACGCTCGCTTCGGTCATGCACGCGAACAATGAGACCGGCGCGATCCAGCCGGTCCTCGAGCTGGCGGCGATTTGTCAAAGGCACGGGGTCATTTTCCACACGGACGCGGTGCAGGCCTTCGGAAAGATTCCCCTGAAGCCCCATGAGCAGGGACTTTCGGCGGTGTCCATTGCCGCGCACAAGTTTCACGGACCAAAGGGCGTGGGCGCGCTCTTCGTTTCCGCTGGCGTCGCGATCTCCCGCATCTCGCATGGCGGAGCCCATGAGAATACCCGTCGGCCCGGCACGGAAAATGTGGCCGGGATCGCCGGCATGGCCGCAGCCGCCGAGTCCGCGGCTTCCTGCGATTCCTCCAAGCTTCGTCCGCTCCGCGAAATGCTGTGGAAGGGGATCGAGGAGGTGTGTCCCGGGGCCGTTCGCAACGGGGATCCGGAGGTGTGCCTTGCCAATACCCTGAATGTCAGCTTCCCCGGAGCGGATGGAGAGGCGCTCCTCATCGGACTCGATTTGGAAGGGATTTGTGTCTCAAGCGGCTCCGCCTGCATGGTCGGGTCCGTCCAGCCTTCCCATGTCCTCATCGCCATGGGAATTCCCTCCGGGACCGCCCTGGCAAGCGTCCGCTTTTCTCTCGGCCGCGAAACCACCGAGGGCGACATCCGGCAAACCCTCCGCGCGCTGGAACGCGTGCTCGATCTTCAACCGCTCGCCGCCCGATGAAATACCAGCAACTGCTCTTGAATTTTGGAAGGACCGTGATGCGGAGGCTCAAAGCGTCGCCCGACGAACTCCAAAAGCCAGGGAAGCGTTCGCGCCTGCGTCCGGATCCCTTGTTGGAGGACTTCGCGAACCAGCTTCTGACCGCCGCCGATTGCCGCGGACTGAAGGTCTCGGTCTGCTGGAATCCCGGACTCCGAACCACCGCCGGCCTCGCAAGCTGGCGCGAGAGAAGGATCATCCTGAATCCGAAACTCGTGGAATTCTCGGCTGCGGGAGTCCAGAGAACCTTGCGCCACGAGCTGGCGCACCTCCTGGCCCAGCACCAGGCCGGGAGACGCCGCATCGAAGCGCATGGACCGGAGTGGCGGGCGGCCTGCGGGGATCTGGGGATCCCCAACGAGCCGCGTTGCCACGACCTGCCTTTCAAACGCCGCAAAATCGAGCGGAAATTTTTCTATGCCTGCCCCGAGTGCTCGACGGTCCTCGCCCGCGTGCGACCGCTGCGCCGAAGGGTGGCCTGCATGAAATGCTGCCGCAAATACAATGGCGGAGCCTACCAGGAACGGTTCCGCTTCAAAGTGATCGAGTCGCCGTCCGAAATTGCGGCTTGATTTCGGCGCACACCGGAGCGCGGGCCCCCTGCCCGCCATCGATCACAAAATAAACGATTTTGCCGCAAATCCCATGAAACGGGGCGCCTCTCCGAAAGGTGCAGGGGCACAGATCTGACCAGGGGGCATGGGCGGGACGCCCATTCCCCTTGGGCTCTGCAACTTTCGCAGAGGTGCCCGATTTTCACAGCAAGCGCTTGACCGCTGGGACGGGAGAGCCCACGATGCCTGGCGCATTCGCCAAAAGATGTTCCGGAATAGAGGCGCGATCCGCCTGAAGCGGATGTCGTCCCTAGGCCAAGAGGGACCGGCCAGCGCCGGGTCCTCCCACGCATTTCTGTAACGCATTTTGGCAAATCCTCCAACCCGCTTTGAAGACTTACGAGACATCCCGCTGGGACATTGGATTTATGGCTGACAATCCCATCGTTCGCGCCAAGCGTTTCGGCATGCCATCGGAAGCGAAAGCCGTTCGTTATCCGCTCCGGCTGCTCCGTTACTGGTTCGGATACCAATTGTTGAGGGAGGATTGTCTTCGCGTGGGCCATCCGCTGTCGGTGGCCGAGATCGGGGTCCACCGGGGCCAGATGCTGGAGTTTGTGAAGTCCGCTCCCCCCGGTGTTTCGTGGTCCAAATGGACGGCGGTCGATGCGGTGATGCTCACGGGAAAGTTGAAAAAGGCGGGCTACGAAGATTTTTACGAGGCCAACATCGAGGATCGCAGCTTTGCGTTGCCGGGAACATACGACTGCGCGATCCTGCTCCACGTTCTCGAACATCTCTTCGAGCCGGAGGAGGCGCTGAAAAAGATCGCGTCCGGAATCGCCCCCGGCGGGTCGTTGATCGGCGGGTTTCCGGTGGTGCCGGGAGTTCTGGCCAGCCTCCGTGAAAAGCAGGTGCGGCGGAATGCGGGGCCGATGGGCCATGTGAGTGTCTTCTCTCCGTCGCGGGTCCGCAGGATGGCACAGGAAGTCGGCTTGGTCGCGGAGTTTTGCAGCGGTGCCTTCTTCCTGCGCAGCAAGGGAAGTTCCCTCGAGAATTCCGCCGCCTGGATGCGCTTCAATCTGGCCTGGGGCCGCCTCTTTCCCGGGTGGCCGGGCGAGATTTACTGGCTCATGCGCAAGCCGGCCTGAGCGGGATCGATGCCCTGCAACGAGACCCGCTTGGCATCGCTCCACAGGCTTTCGAGATCGTAGAATTCCCGCTTTTCTCCGTGGAAGAGGTGGCAGATGACATCCCCGTAATCGAGGACCACCCATTGGCTGGTCGGATAGCCGTCCTCGGCGAGGGGGCGTCGGCCGAATTTTTCGCGGAGGGATTCGCGGATCGAGGAGGAAATCGCCTTGAGTTGCGGCTCGGAGGAACCCGAGCAGATCAGAAAAAAGTCGGTGAAACCGGAGACTCCGCGAAGATCCAACAGGACCAGATTTTCCGCTTTCTTGTCGGCGGCCGCCACGGCACAGGCCCGGGCGATTGTTTCGGAATCAATCATTCCGGTAAAGCCGGTGTTGGGAAATCATCTCGCATGCGGATTCCGGAACGAGATACCGCACCGACAGGCCTCTGGCAATGCGATTCCGGATCTCCGTGGACGAAATATCCACCGGTCTCCGGATGATCGGGAATCCTTGATCGGGTGTCCCGAGCCCCCGGGACATGACCACAAACTTCACCAGCGCCCTGAGCGCTGCGATATCCTTCCAGGTGTGCAGGCTCGCGAGATTGTCCTCGCCGATAAAAAAAAACACCTCCACACCCGCGTGTCGCGCGATCATTTCACGGACCGTGTCGATGGCGAAGGATGGACCCGTCCGGCGGATTTCGCAGTCATCCCAATCCAGCCCGGCCTCATCTCGCACGGCGGCTTCCACCATCTTGCACCGGAGATCGGCAGGGGCGGGCGGGCGGGCCAGCTTGTGGGGAGAAATCCCGCTGGGGATGAAAATGACGCGATCCAGCCCGAGGGATTCCAGCGCCTCGCGGGCGAGAATCAGGTGCCCGTGATGGATGGGATCGAAGCTGCCTCCGAAGAGGCCGAGTTTTCGGAGCGGATTCATGGGTTTGTCCGGCATTGTGCCAATTCCTGCGGTAAAACCACTAATTTTCACTAAAAACCACTAATTGATAGAATATTGCAGATCGACAGCCTGCTCCTCCGTAAAGCAAACGAGTGGGGGGGGCGCAAGTCACTGCTCTGCCGCCTTTTTCAGTGGTTTTTAGTGGCCGTTAGTGGTTTCTAGGATTATGCCAATCCACGATGCAGGTCAACTCATCCTCGTCGGCGTGCCAGGGCTGGAACTCGATTCCGAATCCGCGCGTCTTTTCCGAAATATCCGGCCCGGAGGGTTTATTCTTTTCGGTCGCAACATCCGGACCCCGGCGCAGTCGAGGAAACTTATCGACGATCTGCGCGACCTTTCTGACGTTGAACCGATCCTCACCATCGACCAGGAAGGCGGACGGGTTTCGCGTTTGAAGCTGATCGGCAACGAGCCTCCGAATGCCCAACAATTGAGGGATCGCGACGATCTTGAGCTGATCCGAAAACACGGCGATATCACCGGCCGGCTGCTGAGAATTTTCGGGTTCAATCTCGATCTCTGTCCGGTTCTCGACATTTCCTTTGATGATGAGGCCGACAATTCCTTGCGTGGCCGTTGCTATGGGCGGAGCGTGGAGGAGGTCATCCAGAAGGCTGGCGCTTTCAACGACGGGCTCCGCAGCACGGGGATTCTTTCCTGCGGAAAACATTTCCCGGGATATTCTTCCGCCGGGCTTGATCCGCACCACGAACTTCCCCACCTGGACCGCTCCCGCGACAAAATGGAGGAGACCGAACTGGCGGTTTTCCGGGCCTTTGCCACGAGCGTGGACAGCATGATGATCGGCCACATCGCGATTTCCGGCCTCGATGAGATCAATCGCCCCGCTTCGCTTTCTCCTGTCATCATCCGTGACCTGCTCCGGAAAGACATGGGATTCGGGGGGCTTGTGATGACCGATGATCTCGATATGGGAGCCATCCTCAACCATTACGGGTTCGATGAGACAATGCGCCTCGGGATCGAGGCGGGCAACGACATGCTCATGATCTGCCACCGCGTGGAGATGGCGCTCGAGGCAAAATCCGCCATTGAGTCCATGGGCGACCGCCTCACCCCCGCTCTCGAATCCGTCGCGCGATGCAAGACCTCCCTGGCACCACCCACCCCATTTTCCATGGAAGCTTTTCGGAAAATTGATGCCGAAGTCCGGGCGTTGCGGGTTGCCACTCTGGGAGAAGAAGAGGCGGCGAAACGAAGCCCGGAGGATGGCAAGCGGTCCCCGGTCGAACTCTATTGATGACGGAAATGATTGCAGCCTTGTCTTCGGGCCGAAAATTCCTCCATTGTATCAGTTATGGGTGTCGCTGAAATCCTGCATGAAATTGATGCATTGCCCCTGAATGAGCGCTGGCAGGTCTTGGAACACGCCCGCCACTTGGTGGAACCCCAGATCCCGGAGAGCTTCAAGGAGGCAATGGCGGAGATCGAACGCGGAGAGGTTATCGATCTGGATGAAGCCCTCACGGAGCTGGATCACGCAGAGTGAATTACCGGTTCCGGGCGGCAAAATCGTTCCGCCGCGCACCGGCCAAACTGCTGCCACCCCAGCAACGAACCGCCAAAGCCGCCTTCAAGATCTTCAAACAAGACCCGTTTGACCCGCGGCTTGGCACCCACAAAATCCACAAACTCTCCGCCGCCTACGGCACGACGATTTACGCGGTTTGCGTCGAGGCAGACCTCAGGGTGGTTTTTTACATTGAGGGCGATACCGTTTGGAGCGTGGACATCGGTTCCCACGCGATTTACCGGGCGTGAATCCCGGATGTCAAGGGAAGAACCCCTTTCCAAGTTTCCCCGAAGAAATCCTGTCCGGCTATCGCCGGCAGGTGGTTGGAAAAACGCAGCCTCTTGTTTATCAATCAGATCGTCGTGCCATGATCCCTATCCAAGATAAAAGTTTCGCCGAGTTCTTTGCCGGGATCGGACTGATGCGCATGGGACTCGAACGCGCGGGTTGGAAAATTTCTTTCGCCAACGACATCGATGAGGACAAGTGGTGCATGTATCGCGATCACTTTGGCGATACAGGAGAATTTGTTTTGGGCGACGTGCATGAACTCGATCTGGATTCGGTTCCGGAGGTCGCCCTCGCCACCGCCTCTTTCCCCCGCAACGATCTGTCGCTCGCCGGAGCACGGACGGGACTGGCAGGTGCGCAGTCTTGGGCGCATCTCTGATAGTTGCAAAAATCAGTTCCACAGGAACTGAAGGGTGTCATTTTTGACCGCGACGTCGATGGCAAGCATGTGGGCCAGACCACGAGGAGACCAAAACTGGCCGCGA
>JBAYWC010000009.1:0-40586 GCA_041674265.1 Terrimicrobiaceae bacterium | reverse complement strand
GCTGGCCTCAGAATCCCGCGAAAATATCACGGTCGCGCTGCGGGCAACTTCAGCGGCAAACCACCGCGCCCATTTTCCTATTTAGGATGATCAATCCGCTTGTTTCTTACGCCAGCCAGCGGGGCAGGGAAAGCAGCAACGCGTCGAGCGGGCCGGCGCGTAGCGGAAGGATGTCGCACTCCGCGTTTTTTTGTAGGCGACCGGCACGAGATAGCTCATCCAATGCAATGGCCGCTTGGGATCGATGTCGGCGAATGGCTCCAACCGGAACTCCTCGGCAAGCAGGTGTGCGACTTCGCGGTTGGTCGTTCGGACGCCATCCCTCGGCTGACCTCGCACGATGGCCTGAACATCCGCATACTGCGTCGCGAAGAGAAATCCGATGTGCTTGGTATCAAGGATGAGGCGCACCAGAGCCGGAAGGTTTGGAAGGGTCTCCCTATAGAGGGTCGTACAGAGCCCGGCGTCGATCTCCGTCTGGTTCAGCGCGACCGGAAAGGACATCACCACGAAGGTTGGGCCGGGCCGCTACGCCAAAAAAGGTGCTTCCAAGGCTGTCGCCGCAGCGGCCAACAAGCCCGTTGAAGCTCCCCAAGTTGCCAAACCGGCCAAGCCCGCGAAGAAAAAGCGGAATATTAGCCCCGAGGGCCGCGCGAAACTCGCCGCCAACATGAAGGCCCGCTGGGCCGCCCGTCGCGCCGCCAAACCAGCCGTCCCGGCGAAGAAAGTGCCCGAGCCCGCCAAGAAGGAATTCAAGCTCCCGAAACCCGAGTAAATGGGGGGGGTCCCCTCCTGAAACGATTTTGACGCAAATCCTGCTGGATGCCGGTGTGCGGGGCCGGTAATATTCCGGCGTGAGTTACAGAGTCTTTGCCAGAAAATACCGTCCCCAGACGTTCGCGGAAGTCGTCGGCCAGGACCACATTACCCGCACGCTTCAAAATGCGGTTTCGGCGAACCGGCTGGCGCAGGCCTACCTGTTCGTCGGGCCGCGCGGGATTGGCAAAACCTCCACCGCGCGCATCCTCGCAAAAGCGCTCAACTGCGTGAACGGCCCCACGACGACCCCGTGCGGGGTCTGTGATGCTTGCAAGGAAATCGCCGACGGGCGGAGCCTCGACGTGATCGAGATCGACGGGGCAAGCAACAACGGCGTTGAAAACATCCGCGACCTCCGGGATAATGCCGCCTACGCGCCGGCCCGGGGACCATTCAAAATCTATCTCATCGACGAGGTCCACATGCTGAGTTCCGGGGCCTTCAACGCGCTGCTCAAGACGCTTGAGGAACCACCGCCGCATGTGAAGTTCATCTTCGCGACGACCGAGGCCCAGAAACTGCCGGCCACGATCACCAGCCGCTGCCAGAGATTCGATCTCCGCCGGATTCCCACCGGGTTGATCGCGAAACACCTGACGTTCATTGCGGAGAGCGAAAAAATTTCCCTCGACCCGGCCGCCGCCGAGGCGATTGCGCGGGGAGCCGAGGGCGGGCTCCGCGATGCCGAAAGCATGCTCGATCAAATGGTCGCATTCTGCGGCGAAACAATCCAGGCGCAGGATGTGATGGATGTTTTCGGATTCACCTCGAAGGAAACGGTCGTCGGGCTCGCGGAAAATCTCTTCGCAAGGAATGCGGAAGGCGCTTTGGGAATCGTCGCGGAGCAATCCGATGCCGGCAAGGATCTCTCGCGCCTCACGTCGGACCTGATCGCCTATCTTCGCGATCTGCTGGTCTCGGTGGCCACCGGACAGGCGTCCGCCGTCCCGCAGGGCAAGCTCCTGGATTTGGTGGACCATTTCGGGGAGGCGGAAACCCGGATGAAGTGGGTGGCTGACAAGAAGCTCCAGCTCGATGTTGCGGTCATAAAAGCCCTGCATCTCCTCGACGAGACGAGTCTTACCGATGTCATCGAGACGCTTACCAGCCTCGGCGGCGGGGAGATTTCCGGTCCGGCTCCGGTTCCCAAGCGGGACGCCAAGCCGGAACCGATCGCGGCGGTTCCGGGCCGCAAAGCAGCGGAAAAGGCCGAACCCGCACCCCGGGTGGCATCGCCGCCTCCCGCAGACGCCGGGGAGGAGGCCGAAGTCACGGCGGCCACCACATGGGAGAAAACCGCCGAAGCCTTTGCGAAGGAATCCTTCATCCGATATGGCTGGCTTCGCGAGGGCGTCTTCGAACGCTTGGAAGACGGGAAGCTTTTTGTCCGGTTTCCGGCCTCGTCGAAGGAAAGTTCGAAAAGCATCTGGATGGAAAAAGGGCTCAAGGATCTGGAGTCCGCGCTCACCCGGGCATTGGCACGGGCCGTCCGCCTGGCTTTGGAATGGGATGAAAGCCTGGAACAGCAGCCGGAACCCGTGGGAGAATCCAGCCCCGTGCGCGAAGAGTCCGGGGCTTCTGCCCCACCTGCCCCGGCTCTCCCCGCCGACCCGAACGAGGACTTCAAAAACGACCCGTTCATCAAGAAAGCCCTCGAAGTTTTCAAAAGCACACTCCAGACTGCCCAAGCATGAATATCGCCAAAATGATGAAGGAGGCCCAGCGCATGCAGGAACGCATGGCCGAGACCCAGAACGAACTCGCCGCACGCACGATCGAAGCCACGGTCGGCGGCGGCAAGATCAAAGTCGCCGCCACGGGAGCGGGCGACATTGTCTCGATCAAGATCGCCCCCGAGGTCGTGGACCCGCAGGATGTGGAATTTTTGGAGGACCTCGTTCTCACCGGAGTCAGGCAGGCGCTCGAAGACGCCAAGGCCCTCGCCGGGGCCGAGATGGGCAAGCTCACCGGCGGGCTCAAGATTCCGGGTTTCTGATTTATGTCAGTCTGTTCCGACAAATGGATCCGCCGCATGGCGGTTGAGAAGGGAATGATCGAGCCGTTCGCGGACGGCCAGATCAAGCAGAACAAAGCAGGCAACCGCGTCGTGAGCTACGGGCTCTCGAGCTATGGCTACGACCTCCGGGTTTCGGATGAGTTCAAAGTCTTCACGAACGTCTTCAACACGGTAGTTGATCCCAAGGCGTTCGACGACCGCTCGTTCGTTGATATGCAGGCCGATGTCTGCATCGTTCCCCCGAATTCCTTCGCCCTCGCCCGCAGCGTCGAATATTTTCGGATCCCGCGCGAGGTCCTCACGATCTGCGTCGGAAAATCCACCTACGCCCGGTGCGGGATCATCGTGAACGTGACGCCGTTCGAGCCGGAATGGGAAGGCCATGTCACGCTGGAAATCTCGAACACCACCCCGCTCCCGGCCCGCATCTACGCCAACGAGGGCCTCGCCCAGGTCGTTTTCTTCCTCGCGTCCGATGTCTGCGAGACCAGCTACGCCGACCGCGCCGGAAAATACATGCGCCAGCGCGGAATCACGATCCCACGCCTCTGAGCCAGGTCCGGTAACGCCCACGGGAACAAATCGTTTGTCCGATGCGCACCCTCGTTGTTGACGGCGAAAAAACATCCGGCGGACGATGCTGCTCGCGCTGGAGTCGATGGGCCATGATGGCACGGCGGCGCAAAACGGAACCCTCGCCATCGAGGAACTGAAAGCCGACAAATATGATGTCGTCTTTCTGGACTTGAAACTCAGCCAGGAGAGCGGCCTCGACGTGCCTCAGGAAATTCTGCGCGTCTCGCCCCGGACCGCGGTGATCATGTTCACGGCATTCGCCTCCATCGATACGGCGGTCGAGGCGATGCGGCGCGACGGTTCTCCTTTTTGGCGAAAGCGGAACGGGAAAAAGCCTGTTGGCCAGGGCGCTCCACCAGCGCAGCCCGCGCCTCGCCGGGGCGTTTGTCACCGTCAGTTGCCCCAGCCTTTCCCGCGAGCTGCTCGAGAGCGAGCTTTTCGGGCATGTCAAGGGGGCCTTTACCGGAGCGCATTCAGGAGGGGAAATTCCGCGAGGATTTGTATTACCGCCTGAACGTGATCTCGCTCCGGCTCCCCGCCCTGCGCGAACGGGTTCAGGATATCGGGCGTCTCGCCATGTTGCACCTCGGATTCCTCGCCGCCCATGCCGGGAAACAAGCGAGATCGTTTTCTGCGGACGCTCTCGCCGCGATGCAATCCTATGGCTGGCCCGGAAACCTGCGCGAGCTTCGCAACGTCATCGAGCGGGCGATCATTCTTTCCGAGGGGGAAGTGATCGAGTCGAAAGCTCTGTCGGAAAGCATCCCTCCTCCGCAAAACCCCTCTTCTCCCTTCGTTTATGAGCCCAAAACAAAAAGCCCTGCGATTACAGCCAGGTTCCTTCTTTCATGCAGGACGGATCGAAAGGCACGAAACCCCGATTCTTTTTACGGATGACCCTGTGCCCCGGCTGCAAGGATTTCAGGGCCGGTCCAGGCCCAGGTCCGTGCGGAGGAGGCCGTTCCGGGGCTCGAAGAAGTAGCGCACGAAGAGCCCGATGGAGCCCTCGTTGTAATCCGCGGTGACCGCATAGCCGAGCTGGCCGCCGATCAACCAGTTCGGCGCGATCATGTAGGCGCCCTGTGCGGCGATCAGGCCGATGACCGTGCTGGATTCCTCGGCATCGAAATTCCGGCCATCCGGGTTGAGCGGGAAATACGGGCTTGCCGCCTGGCGGTTGTTTTGGACGCCGAGTCCGAGAGTTCCCGCCGCGATCCATTTCCGGCCCTCGGAGGTCAGGAATTGGCCCTGGACCAGGACCTGTCCGAGGTATTCCGGGCTGAAGTAGCCGCCATTTCCGTAGGTGAAATGGTTCTGGTTGTTGTCGTAGCTTTCGTAGGAAGCCGCGAGCCCGACGGTGATGTATTCGAAGTTTTTGACCTCGAACTCGTAGGCGAGGGCGGCGGTTCCCGAGAGGTGGGTGTTGTCCTTGACATTGGTCCCGTCGAGAACCCCATAGCTTCCGTTCCCGTAAATCGTCCATTTTGGCGCGATGGACCGGAAGAAGGAAATCCGTCCGCCGGCCTCGGTGACACCGCCCCAGTTTTTGCCGGTGTAAGGGTCCGTCATGCCGATGTAGGAGAGAATGCTTTCCTTGACCGCCTTGGAATAGAGTTCGGCTTGCACGTAGCCTTTTTCATCGCGGTAGATCATCCCGATATTTCCGATCGGCTTGGCGTTGAGGGGGCCGCCCGAAGGCGTGATCCCGAAGGTGACATACCAGGTCACCCAGTCCTGGTATTCGAAGTGTACCGAGAAATCGTAGAGATTGCCGTAGGAGGTGACGGGGTCCTTGATGTAGTTCTGAAATGTCCTGGGATACTGGCCCACGACCGCGCCGTTGGGAAGGTCCCCGGAGTTCAGGGTGATGCGCGAAATCTGGGCGGTCAGCATGGTTTTGTTCGAGGGGTAGATGCGTCCGGAGATGATCGGGATGGCCGCCATGTTCAGCTTGCCTTCGCCTTCCGTGCCCGACTTGCTGGAATAGAGGAACCCGACCGCGACGCTGGGGCTCGTGTAGTTTTCGAGGACGCGGTAGACTTTTTCACCGCCCGCGCCGGCCGCGGCCACGAAGAGGTTGGCCTTGAAATACCGCCTGGCTTCCGAGGTGCCATACATGCTCTTGAGCGGGCCCTTGACGGTATCCCCGATGGTGTTCACCTTTTCGTAATTTCCCGTTTTCGCCAGGGAGGCATACAAACCTTGAGCGGTATTTTCACTCGGCGAGGAACGATACAGCTTTTCGAAGAGTTCGGAGGCCTTGGCATACTCCTTCGTGTAGTAGTAATCCCATGCGAGCACCGTCTGCTCGTTCCGGCTGAGCGGGCGGGCCTGCGCGGCCGTCAGCACGAGATCCCGGCTTCGCGGATAATTCTTCGCCTCGTAGGCTTCCACCGCGCGGCGCGACGCGATGTCGCCCTTCAGGACCCGCATCTTCGGGTAGCTGTCCCCGCGGAAGTTGACAATCGCCTCGGCGCTGCTCAGGTCGCCCTCGCGGAACTTTGAAAAAGCCAGCCCGTAAGCGGCTTCGCCCATGCCCGGGTTCCATTCCAGTGCCTGGTTGAACCACATGCCGGCGGAGGAAAATTCCCCGCGATTGAAATACGCCCATCCGGCTTTCAAGGCCAGATTGGCATCCTGCTTCTCGGTCGCCTGGGTGACCCACGCGCTGATCTGGGCCTGGCTGACAGGCGGTTGCTGCGGTTCCGAGGTCACGACGGTCACGGTCCGTGAAGCCGGCGGTTTTTGGGGAATGGGCGTTGCGGGCTGAAACGGGGTCGGCGTGGGTTGCGCCAGCAGCGCGGCATCCGAGGGAAGGACGTCGGTCGTGGTCGGTGTGGCCTGGATGGCGGGAGGGGGGATATCCGGCGGCAGAAAAACCGGAGACCGGGGCGTGGGAGCGCCCGTCGGCCTTGTCATCCCGGGGATCACCGGGGTGAACAGAGACGGCGTCGGCGTGGGCTTGGCCTCCTCGTCCGTAGGCAGGGCGATCGATTCCGGCTGTTCCGAGGACATGATATCCTGGGACTTCAGGGGAAGAAGACTGCAAAGACCGGCGACAAAAACGGCGCAAGCCCCCTTGAAATTCACCGCTTTCCTCCCAGGGATTCCCGCACAGCCAGCTTCGTCAGCAGCTTGAGGCTCGCGGAATAATAGGGTTCATCGGACATCACGGGAGAAATATCCCGCACAGTAAATCGGGTTCCGGATTCGCAGGCTAGGACAAAACGTGCAATCGCTTGCATGCCCGGAAGTGCGGGATCGGTGCCGAAAGCATTCGTTTCCAAATTTACGGTGGATGGAATCTTGGACAAATCCGGAAATTGTTTCCAGAAATTTGCGTAGGGCTCCAGAAGCGGGGATTTCGGGTTTCTCCACGCCAAATGCAATGGGATGCGTATCGCGTTGTATCCGAAGTCCGGAGGGAACGAAGTCTTCAGGCTGAAGGTTTCTCCGGACAGCACCCAATCCGGCGTCAAGGCCCACCGGCCGAAGCGCGCCTTTTCCACCAATTCGAGCCCGCTTTTCGAGAGGGCGTCCCATCCGCCGCCCGGGAACGATTTGGAGAAGGCTCCGAAGGCCGGAAAGATATAATAGGACGGGTTGAGAAGAACGCCCCCATCCTTGAGGAACCCCTCCGATCCCGGCAGGAGGACGGGACCTTGGGGGGTGTCCTTGACGGCCACCCGGCGCAAATCCACGAGAATTTCCGCGGCCGCCTGTTGATAGGCATAAGCTCCCCAACGCTTCGAAGCCCGGACCAGCGCCCATGCGACAAGGACTTCCGCATCGCTGGCATTGTTGGCATCCGCGACGCTCCCGCCACCGTCCTGTCCCGGCTTCCAAAGCCAGGAAATCAATTTGTCGTCCTGGCGGGTTTGGAGATTTTCCCTGGTCCACCTCCAGATCTTGTCGAAGGCGGCCCTGTCTCCGAAGGCCTCGGCAATGAGCATGCCGTATCCCTGTCCCTCGCTGTGGGTGATGTCCCCGTTTCCATTGTCGATCACCCGTCCCTGCGGGGAGATGAACCGCTTTTTGAAGAGAGCCCAGTCACGCGGGGGGAGTCGCCAGGGGTCGGATATCACGACGAACCAATAGCAGCAGAGGCCAAGAAGAACCAGTGCCGCCAAGGCGATTCCCGCGAGCCTTTTCCCGTCCTTTTCCCCAATCCTGTTCACGATCAATAATGGAGCTTGGGCGTTCCGCCCGCGTTGGCGACAGTTGCGGGCAAGATGCCGGCGCTCATGTTGCCGACAAGGTGGATGCTCTCGATCCCCATTATTCCGGATGTTCCCGCTTGCGCAGAGCCGCGCGGACGCCGAGGGCGAGCAGGACGATCAGAACGATCACGATCACCGCAAAGAACCATGGCTGCTGGTCGAGCCGGCTCGAAACCCTTGTGACCAAACTGGTGGCCTTGTAGATGAAGTCGTTTCCGACTTTCGCGACGGCCAGAGAGTCCGGGCGTGTGCTCCAGACGGCCAGATCGCCGGCGAGGTTGTCCCAGAATTCCCGTTCCTGGAGCATGTTGATCCCGGCAAGAAGGTTGTCCGCATCCCAGGCGGTCACGAGGGTGACCGGATAGCCGGTGTGAAACGGGGACTCGAATTGCGCCGCCACGATGTCGTCGATCAAATCGGCTGTCATGTTCAA
The DNA here is from genome assembly GCA_041674265.1 of Terrimicrobiaceae bacterium. GTDB lineage: Bacteria > Verrucomicrobiota > Verrucomicrobiia > Chthoniobacterales > Terrimicrobiaceae > QYQL01. The sequence continues at coordinate 32,521 of JBAYWC010000009.1, read as the reverse complement.
ATTCGCCGTCGAGGGCGGCTCGGGCTCGTTTTTTTCTCCGGACTGGCCCTTCACTTTCTGGACGAATTCCTCGATCGGCGAGGTGGCATATTTTTCCGGTTTCGGGCTCGTGCTGACGATGTAGCGCATCTTTCCGATCTGGAGGGGCGACACCGGGGCCTTGGCCAGGATCTCGGGAGGAATCTCGTCGCGTGGCCCGACGACGAGGAGGCTCTTCTTGCTGTGCGGAAGCTTCGAGGAAATTTCCGTGTTCGAGAGCAGGGCGCCGGAGATCTGGGCCATCTTGCCCATGAGCGTCCATGCGGCGCTGGCTGTTTCGGGAGCGCGACCGCCGACGAAGACCGCGGTTTCGATCCCATCGGGCGGGGAAGAATAAGGATAGGCTGTTTGGGAAAAGAGCCCGAGGTTCGGGAGGCGGGCTTTTCGCGGGGCCTTCGGCAGCACGAAGTCCGAATCATCGTAGAGCGTGAACTGGAGGTTTTCATCCTGCAGGATTTCGCATTGGTTGGATACGAGCGGAACCATTTTTGGCGTGAGCAAGAGATCATTGAGCCCCGGCTGGAAGGCCTGCATCGGCAGGTAGAGCCGGTGGTCGGAGTGCATCGAGCCATCCACGTCTTTCAGCCGGATGGCTGTCTGGAACTGATTGTTGATGAAAATGTTGAAAACGGAATCCTTCCGGAACCCCGCGCCATAGACGAAATGCAGGCGCAGTTCGGCGTTGCTCTGGTCCTCGCGGGAAATGTCCCCCGGCATGTAGAGCTTCAGCGCGTAGGTTCCGGTATTCCAGCCCTTGATCGTGGAGGTCTTGAAGCCCAGTTGGCGGAAGCTGTAGAGTCCGGGAACCCGGAGCGGCGCGTTGCGCACGTAGGCGTTTTCCGGCATCGTCATCTGGTCCACGATGGCATACTTCGAGTCGGGCAACGGGAAGTTGACCATGCCGAGGGCCAGGGCGGTCTGCTTCACCTCCTGATCGCTTCGCCCGCTGACGATGATCATGCAGTGGGTCGGATCGCCGGGAAGCGTCTTGATGGCCAGGAAACTTCCGTTGATCGTTCCGACTTCGGTGGCCGTGAGAAAGGGGGACAATTCGTTCATGCTGCCGACGACGATATTGTCCATGCCGGGACGCAGGGCGGTGGCGCTGGAAACCCGGAACGGCTGGTTGTTGAGCGCCAGGGCGATGCCCTGGGTCACGATGGCCCCGAGGGAGAGGTGTTCGTCGGTCATCGACCCCGAGGAAGGCATGCAGATATTGAACTGGTAGGGAATCCAGAGCTTTTCATCGACCCACCAGCGGAGGAACGAGAGCCGTTCGGTCACCGGTTTCCATTCCCCGGTTGTGGTGAGGTAGGACTGGTCGGGGTTGATTTCCGTATAGAGTTCCGGAGCCGAGGGGTCCTCGCACTTGTAGGTGTAGTGCTGCGCCACGATGAACTGGAGGCGGTTGAAGCCGGTCTGCACCAGATTCAGGGGGATCTCGATGTCCACATCGTTCATCGGCTTGGTGCGGTCGAGGTAAAATTGGGCGACGATCACGTCGTTCATCACCACGCGCAGCACCGAGCGTTCGCTCAGCAGGGCAATCGAGTTGGTGAACTTGAGCCGGAGTCCATAGCTCCTGGCCTGGAAGCGCGCGCTCTGCGGGACGAAAACCGTATAGATGCTGCTCGCGTTGCGGAGCATGATCGGCGAATCCAGGGGGATCAGCCTCCGCAGCGGCAGGCGGAACGACTGGATCCGGTCCTTGACGGGCTCCGCCTGGGCGCTCACTGGCGTGAAGGAAGAAACCGGCGAGGGAGCGGCCATTGGCACGGCCACTCCGGTCGGGACGGAGGGAGCCGAAGAGGGGATGACAGGCACGCGGGCCTGCTGTGCGGACATGGGAAGCAGGCTTGCCGGCAGCAAGGCCAAAACTACCCGCATGGCCCGCAGCCTTCGATGGGAATATGGTGTCGTGTTCATGGTGTGTTTCAAACGGATTGCGTCGAGGGTTTAAAGGATTTTCCGGCGCGCTTGCTGTTGGCAACGAGCATGACATGGCCGAAATGCTGCAGGGAATACCGCACGCCCAGGGCCAGAAGGAAGAGCGCGCTGCGCACCACTCCGATCCGGCGTTCGCGGGTGGTTTGAAAATCCACCCAGCGCTGGCTGTTGCCGTTGACCAGGAGAACCTTGAGCCTCATCTCCTCGAGCGAGGTGTGTTCGAACTGCCCTCCGACAAAAAGCGCTCCGGGCTCGCGCCGGGCATTCCGGATCACGATGTGGAGCGGGGTATCGACGAGTTTCGGGTTCCCGGGAATCGTCAGCTCCAGCTCCGAACCCTCGGCAAACAGGGATTCGAATGCCGGGTCCAGCACCAGCCCGCACCCGTGGATCGAGAGATCGCGGATCTCCGCCGTGTAGAACTTTTTCCCCAGCTTGACGCGTCCGGTCATCGCGACCGGCATTCGCGGCGTGGCCCGCCTTTGCCGGCGCTCGAACAGCGTTCCCATGGTGGCCAGGAGAATGAACACGTTGAATATGGCCCAAAGCATCGTGACGCCGGTCGGAAAGCTCTCCGCCGGGGTGACGACAAGCCGGATCGCGCCGAATATCAAGGCGACGCAATTGAAGATCAGGAAGAAATAAAACGGCCTGGCCAGCGGGCTGATATAATCTTCCCCGACCGTTTCTCCCTTGGCTGTCACTTTGAATGTGGGAGCCCGGGGATTGAGGAAGACCATCAGGATGGCCGGCAGGGTGTAAACCGATTGGATCAACTCGTAGAGCTCGGAAACGAACGACCAGCGGACTTTTCCGAACAGAAAATCGGAGACCATGAACACCGCGAGAAGGTGCGGGACCGCGAAGGCGGCGAAATCCACGAAGTTGGCATCGTAAATCTTCAGCCCGAAAATCAGGAAGCACAGCGGCGCCAGCATGAATGCCACCCTCGCGTAGGCGAAAAACCAGAAAAAGCAGCTGCTGAAATAGCACAACCGCTGCGGCAACGTCAGGCCGGGAATCAGCAGGGGATTTTTGAGGAGGAAGATCTGCACCATTCCCTGCGCCCAGCGGATCCGCTGTCCGATGAAGCTGGTGAGTGTCTCCGGGGAAAGCCCGGAGACCATGGGGATGCCGATGTAGGCGCTGTTGTAGCCGCGCGCATGCAGCGACAGGGCGGTCTCGGCGTCCTCGGTGATCGTGTCCCCCGCGATGCCGCCGGTTTCGACGAGGCACTTCCTCCGCAGAACCGCGGCCGACCCGCAGAAGAAGGCGGAATTCCAGTAGTCCAGGCCTTTCTGGATGACTTTGTAGAACATTTCATTTTCCCCCGGCATCGTGGAAAATGTCTGCAGGTTCTTTTCGATCGGATCGGGGTTGATGAAGAAGTGCGGGGTTTGTACGAGAAAGAGCTTGGGATCATGCCGGAACCAGCCCACCGTGTTTTGCAGGAAGTCGCCGGTCGGCGCGTGGTCGGCGTCAAAAATCACCACCAGTTCCCCCTGGCTGAACTGCAGGCCGTTGTTGACGTTGCCGGCTTTCGAGCCGATATTTTTTTCGCGGGTGATGTATTGGGCGCCCCAGCGGTTGCACAGCGATTGCAGTTTCAGCCGCCGGTGTTTTGCGGCGGCGGCGAATTCCGGGTCTTCCGAACGGCAGCGCTGGTCGGTGCCTCCGTCGTCCAGGAGGTAAACCTTGAGCTTGTCCTTCGGGTATTCCATGTCGAGGGCCGAGAGCAGCGTGACCTCGAGCAGGTCCGGGTCCTCGTTGTAGGTCGGGATCATGACGTCCACGGTGGGCAAAAGGTCCTCGTCCTCGGGGAGGGGGAGAGGCTTTCGCTCCAGCGGATCGACATTCACAAAGATGCTCAGGAGATAAACGACGAAGCCGTAGAGTTCCGCGAAATAGAGCAGCATCGCGAAGACGAAACTGACGGGATCGTGGTAGGTGAGCGTGGTGAACGTGCGCCAATAAAAATAGTCCACGGAGAGGAAGGCCGCCAGAATCAGAAACACCACGCGAACTGTCTCCTGCTCGTTGAAATATCGCAGGGTCAGGAACGCCACCATCGCGACCACGGCGACGGAGATCTGGGTCCTCGTCGTGATGCTCGAGGCGCAAGACACCATCACCACGAGAAAAAGCACCGAAAGCCCCACCGGCAGCCAGCCTTTCAGGCGGCTGTTCTCCGAAAGGTGGAGGTGCTTCAGAAAATTCATGGCAGGGAGCAAAAACCCGCCCTCCGGATGGAGCGCCCCAGAGGTTCCTGAAAATTCTTCTTCACCGCAAAATGTTCGCCAGAACGAAGCCGATGATGCCGGCCATCAGGATGAGCATCAGCACCGCTCCGCGGGTGATCGGCTTGATCTCCGCGCTGGCTTTTTCCAGCTTCACGATCAACGCCTCGGATTCCTTCTTCACGACATCGAGCTTTTTCGTGCAGTAGTCGATGTTCTCGTGGTAGGCCTCGATCTTTTTCAGCGTCTCCTCGACATCGGTGATCTCGAGCTTCTTTTGGAGTTCCTGAAATTGGAGCGTGATCCGGTCGAGCGAGGGGAGAAGGGAAATCCGGATCGCATCCGAGAGGACCTCCGCGCTGATCGGCGGGGCCGTCGCGACCGGAGGTTCCTGGAGCTTGGCCAGCACCTTTTCCAATTCGGGCTGGACGGACTGCCGGATGGAATTTGCGAGGGCCTCGGGATTGGCGGAAGCCCCCTGTCCTCCTCCCCTGGGAATCTCCTGCACCTGCGCGACGAGCCGGTCGATCGATGGCTGGAGCGTGGACCGGACAGCCTCCGAAAGGGCTTCGGGACTGATGTGAGGCTGCGCGGGGCGCCCATCTGCGGCGGGAGCCTGGACCACCACGGGCTGCCGGTAGTAAATGTCCAGAAGATCGATCAACGCCAGCGCGGGGTCGTTGTCTTGGATGTTGTGGCGGCGCTGCCACTCGAGGACTCTGGCGCGGATCTCAGGATTATCGTTCATGGAAGAAGGATGGATTGGGCATCGAACAGTTGGGCGTTCAGCTCACGGGTATATTCCACGAGACGCTGACGGTCGAGAAGGTTCAGCGTGTTGGAGCCGAGGGCCTGTGGGATCGTCCAGGAATTGAGCTGCAGGATCGTGGTCAGGTGCTCGGGAAGTTTTCTCAGGTCGATTTCCTTCGCCCCGATGCGGAGCAGGTCCTCCCTGGCCCGGCTGTTCTGGTAAATCCTCAGCGACTGGCTTTGTTTGTAATTTTTGACGACCAGCCACTCGGCCTGGTTGCCGACACGTCTCGCGACCTCCCCCGCCTGGAAGACCGTGTCCTTGTCCTCCTCGATGATCAGGAACAAAGTCACCGAGAGGCCGAGGCTGGCCTTGACTTTCAGCAGGTCGGTTTCCTCCATCCAGTCCATGAAGATCCGCTGCTGGGCCCCGACGCCGTCCACCAGGACCACGTCCGTGGAATCGAGCGCTTCCACGATGAGGTCGAGATTTTCGCTGTGGCCGATGTTCAGGAACTGGGCCTCGGGATAAAACCGGGTCAGGGTGCTGTTGTTGAAGTCCGGATCGAAAGCGATGAACGACCGGTGGACTTCGCGCAGCCACTCGATCAGGCGCACGCAAAAAAACGATTTCCCCACCCCGCCCTTGTCGATGGCCGTGAGGATCAACCTTTTGTTCTGCAATGCCTGCGCCTGTGGGGCCTGGGCCGAAGGGTGGGAGGAGAAAGACGTCATACTTCCTCGGGTGCGATGCGCGGGCGGACCGAGCCCTTTCCAGATCCGGAATGCGCGCCGGCCCCGGCGTGCGGGTTCACGCGCGGGAGCAACACGGCTTCCATGGCGGCAAATTGTTCGAACAGGCGTTCCTGGTAGGACCGCAGGCGATGGCGTTCCAGCAGCGAGAGGGACTTGTCCTGCATCAATCCGGAGAGGGACTTGCTCGTGCGCTGCATGATGCTGAGGAGGTTCCACGGCAGGCGGGCGATCGTGATTTCTCCCGCGCCGAGTCTCAGCAGCTCCTGGCGGGTCTTGCTGTTGTCGTAAATTTCCGTGGCGGGGCTGGTCTTGAGACTCCGGACGATCAACCAATCCACGCTGGCACCCAGCCTGCGGCAGAGTTCTCCGGCCTGGAAGACCGTGTCTTTGTCCTCCTCGACAAGGCAGACGAAGGTCACGCCGACTTCGCCGAGGGATTTGTCCCCGGCCAGGCCGTTGTTGCCGATCCAGTCCACCAGCTCGGGAATCGCCGCCGCCGATCCATCCACCAGAATCAAATCCGCCTCCTCCATGGCATTCAGGATCTCCTGGAAGCCCTCTCCGTCGGTTGTGGTCAGGAATCGCGTCTCCGGCTGGAACCGCGTGAGGGTTCCGCTCGACCAATCCGTGTCAAAAGCCAGCGCGCGAAGGCTTTTCTCCGCAAGCCAGTCCGCAAGATTGATGAGGAAGAACGACTTTCCGACGCCTCCCTTTGGAGTGGCCGCAATGATGATCCGGCGGCTCACCGGGCGCTCGGTGATCGCGGTTCTTGCCGTGGAGGAAGGGAGGATGGGCGGATAGTCCCCCTGGTGGGTTCGGGCGGACTCCCGGGACGCAAAACGGCCCAAAGGCGTCTGGCCGGCACGAAAAGTCCCGCTCCGCAAGGGATCGCTCATCGAAAATCCAGTTTCAAAATTCATTTTATGCTCCGCTATTCCGACCACGCGTCAGGTCCGGAAACTTCACCTCAAACATTTCACGATTCCAAACATAACACCTCCCCGTTTCTGAAGCCAACCATCTCCAGAAACCAGGAGCTTGGACAAGAACACGACAATGCCAATCCATTAGTCACAATTCGCGACCGGTTGCAAGACGGATCTTCAAAAAATACGCTTAACCCTTTCCACACGCCGGAGAAAATGCGGCTGATGTCCGCTTTTTCGACTATGCCTTCTTGCGTCAGCTTTTTTTTCGATGCGCAGACGACAGATGTTTTTACCGAACTGGCTCTTGGACTTCGATTGCCACCCTACAAAAAAACTGCCACAAAGATCTCACTTGACGCGATATAAGAATCTGGCTGGCTGCTTGACGCATGCCGCACCCGCCGGTTGTGGTTTTTCGCCGCATTTTTCAAAATGAGCGCACTATGGCTTGCGGTCACTTGGGTCAATCAGCCAGCCAGATATAAGAAAGGGTAAAAGGGCTGCCCATCTCAGTGCGGCGACCACTGCCAGTTGTGGATTTCGAGTCGGCTGGCGGAAGCGAAACCGCGACATCTTGAATCTACCGCACTCAGATGGACAGCCCTTAAACTCTTAACGGAAGTTCGCATTCCGGTGAGTGGCTGCCTCGCATGGATTCGAACCATGACACACAGATCCAGAATCTGCAGTGCTACCGTTACACCACGAGGCAAATGAAGCGCTTGTTGCCAGCAACTTATTGCGGCGTCTCCCATGAGACTTCCCAAGCATCCGGCTGGATACCGGGAATACAGATCTTTTTTATCAGATGTTCTTCATGGTGCAAACAAATTCCCGGGCGCGGAGAAATACCCCCCCGGATTCTTCTCCGCCCCAATAGGCCTCGTCCACTTCGACCACTCCTTGCAAGCGCTCTCTTCCTGGCCGCACCATCGCCCGCCGCAACTTGTGCAGCAGCGTCCGGGCGTTCTTGTAGCTGCCCAAACCCAGCACACGCTGCAAACCCAAGGCGCTGGTGCCATTTTTCTGAGAAGTCACCTGCCACATCGCCCGAAACCAAATCGCCAGCGGGAGTTTGCTGTCTTGGAAGATCGTGCCAGCCATGACCGAGGTTTCCCGACGGCAGTTTTCACAACGCCAAAGATGGTGCCGGATCGCCGCCCCACGGCCACCGCAGGCGGGGCAAACAAAACCCTGTGGCCACCTCAAGGCAAACAGATAGGCGCGGCGATCCGCTTCGTCATTGAAGCGCCGTTCCAGTTCCAGCAGCGTGCGTATCTCTCCGAACCTTTGACCGTGGAGGTTCGCGACAGCGCGAACAACGCCCTTTTGCCCAACGCCCCGGTGGCGTTTGCGGTGACGGGCGGAGGAGGGGGGCTGGCGGAACAGAGCGGGAGCGAAACGGCAAGCGGGACATTGAACGTGCCCGCAGGCAATGGGGCCAGCAACGGCATCGCCCAGGCCTGGTTTCAAGGAACGCAAGCCGGGACCGCCAATACGATCACCGCGCAAGCGGGGTCACCCGAGCCGGTGACCTTTGCGGAAACGGTGCTGGGAAGCGACCGGCTGGTCGGGCAATGGAACTTCGACGACGGAACCGGCGGCACGGCGGTTGACAGCAGCCCGCTGGGCCACGACGGCACCTTGACGGGCGGGCCGCAATGGTCTGAGCGTTACACGGGCGAAGGCCGCCTCACATTCAGCGGGCCGGTGTCAGCAGGCGGGGGCGACGACTACGTGACGGCAGGCACTCCGGCGGACGGCACGCTGGATTTCGAAAACGCCAGTTTCAGCGCGGCGGTGTGGGTCAAGTATGACGCCTCGGCTCCTGCGGGACGGGTTGCCAGCAAGGGAGACGAAGCCGCCAACGCCGGGTATTATTAACCGTCTCAAAATAGTATTGACATTTTAAAATTGCCGCTTATGCTCGCATTCATGAAAATGGATGCCCGAAAACTTACCCATGATCAACTCACAGAACTTAGGATGCGTGCGGTTGGGGCAGTTCAGGCGGGCGAATCACCCGAGGCGGTTGCCAGGGCGATGGGAATCAATCGGGTAACGATCTACGGATGGCTTTCGCTTTATCGTTCCGGCGGGTGGGGAAAACTCAACGCGCGCAAGCGGGGCGGGCGAAGACCTAAGCTGGATGCCAAAGCCTTGAAGTGGATCTACCGCACGGTGACCATGAAGCAACCCACGCAGTTCAAATTTCCTTTTGCGCTTTGGACAAGCAAGATGCTGGCCTCGAGCATCGCGAAACACCTCGGGGTTCGACTGAGCAAGGCTTCGGTCTGTCGGCTGCTTGTTCAGATGGGTCTCACGGCCCAGCGCCCGCTTTGGCGGGCCTACCAACAGAACCCGGCTGCGGTGCGCAGTTGGATGGAGGAGCCGTTCCCGTCGATCCGCGCCCAAGCCAAACGGGAGAGGGCGGAGATTTGGTTTGGGGACGAAGCAGGGGTGCGATCCGACGCTCATTCCGGCACAACCTGGTCGCCCAAAGGAAAGCCCCCCATCGTATCGAGCGCAGGGGCACGCTTCGGATTGAACATCATCTCGGCCGTCAGTCGCCGGGGGGAGCTCCGTTTCATGTGTGTGAAGGGTCGGGTGAACTCATCCGTGTTTATTGAGTTCCTCAAGCGAATGATTCATGATGCTAAGCGAAAAGTGTTTCTGATTGTTGATGGCCATCCCACACACAAAGCCGCTGTAGTGACAAAATTTCTTGAGAAGTTCGCCTTTAAAATTCGGCTCTTCCTTCTCCCGCCGTATTCTCCGGAGCTTAACCCCGATGAGCTGGTGTGGAACGATCTGAAAAATAACTGCTTGGGACGAAAGGCAATTGGCTGCGCCGAACAGCTCGAAGCGGAGGTAATCAGTTTCCTGCGGTTCCTACAAAAAGCCCCTGAAAGGATCCGATCCTACTTCCAAACCCCGCACCGCTCGCCGCGGCAGGCGTTCGGGGGGATTCTTGCTGAGGCTTGCCTGCGGCAAGCGTAAAAAAAGGCCGGCGGAGCCCGAAAGGGCTCCTGTAAAGACGTGGACAGCCTGACTCACGGGGTCTTCAAAAGCCACCCTGCGCACGCGCACGCCGGAGGAGCTTTCGCACAGCCCGATGGAAGGGCAACTGGATTGGATGATTTGCCGGAAAATGAATACCGAGATGATGGAAAAGTTTCTCCACCAAGTCAGTTCTGCTCATCCATCAGATTTCATTGTGATGGTGATTGATGGGGCCAGTTCGCATGTGGCACATGATTTGGTCGTGCCGGAGAATATTCGACTTTACCGCCTGCCCGCCTACTCCCCTCAGCTAAATCCTCAAGAACACATCTGGGACGAGATTCGGGAGAAAGAATTTCCCAACCGCGTTTTTGCTGACATGGATGGTGTGATTCGCCAGTTGGAAACTGGGTTGCCTCAGATCGCATCTGACGCTGTTCGGCTACGGAGTATTACAGCGTGGCCGTGGATAGTTAGTCTCGTCTTGAAAGCGAATTAGAATTATTGGCCCTGCAACCGGAAAAAGACCGCGAATCCGTTCATGGAGCCGCCGTTGACCATCCCTCCGGCATGATCCGGGCCAGGTTGCTCTTCTTTCCTTTCCCCCGGTGATTTTTCCGGGGTAGCGCCTCATGAAAAACATCCTCTTGTTTCTCCTGTCGGTCACGGCACTGGCCTCCGGTGGCGTCTCTGAAAATCCGAACACTCCTACAAAAAGCGTCACTGTCACCGTTTTGGATGAACTGGGGAAGCTTGCCGACGGAAGGATGGCAAAGTGCGCGCCGCCTTGATGAAGGCTTCCTGCGTGATGTCCTCCGCTCCGGTGGCATCGAGGAAAATCCGAAAGACGAACGCGTGAACGCCATCGTAGTGGCGGTGAAAAAGCGCCGCGAAGGCCTGGTCGTAACCCGAGCGGGCTTTTTCGCATAATGTGCCGTCGTCCTCATCGCAAGACATGTGTGCTTCCATAGGATAAGACTCCGCTCCGGCGGAAATCCTTGCGCGATTTTCAAAGAAACGGATCAGCGGGTTTGCCCGACAAAGACCGCCATGCGCTCCATGGCGGTTTTGATCTGGTCGAGCCCGGTGGCGAAGCTGCAGCGGACGTGGCCCTCGCCGCTCGGGCCGAACGCGGTTCCGGGCACGACGGCCACATTGTGCCCGTGCAGGAGCCGCATGGAAAACTCGCGGCTCGTGAGCCCGGTGGAGGAGATCCTGGGAAACACGTAGAACGATCCCCTGGGCTTCAGGCATTCCAGGCCCATGTCGTTGAGCGCGCGGGTGATGAAATTCCGCCGGCGTTCGTACTCGCGTCGCATGTTGGCCACGCTCTCGTCGCCGCGTTCGAGGGCCTCGATCGCGGCGTCCTGCCCCATGATCGGCGCACACAGGATCGCGTACTGGTGGATCTTCATCATGGCCTCGATCAACGGGGCCGGCGCGCAGGCATAGCCGACCCGCCAGCCGGTCATCGCAAATGCCTTGGAGAGGCCGTGCAGAAATACCGTCCGCTCCCGCATGCCCGGGCAGGCCGCGATCGTGGAATGTGTCCCGCCGTCGAATGTCAGTTCGCTGTAGATCTCATCCGCCAGGACGACGAGATCGTGGCGCACGCAAACATCGGCGATCTTCTCCCACTGCGCGGAGGTCATCGTGGCGCCCGTGGGGTTGGTCGGAAAATTGAGCATGAGCGCCTTCGTGCGGGGAGTGACCGCTTTTTCGAGCGCGTCGGCGCGGAGCGAAAACCCGTCCTCCGCTTTGGTCTCGATCGCGCGGGCCACGCCGCGGGCCAGCGTGATGCTGGGCGCGTAGGACACATAGCAGGGCTCGTGGTAGAGCACCTCGTCGCCGGGGTTCAGCAAGGCCCGGAGGGCGAGATCGATCGCCTCCGAGACGCCGACCGAGACCAGGATCTCCGAGAGCGGCTCGTATCGCAGGCCGAACTTCTTGCGGACATAATCGGCAATCGAGCGGCGCAGGCGCGGCAGGCCGAGGTTCGAGGTGTAGCCGGTCCGCCCGCGCTCGAGCGCGTAGATCGCCGCCTCGCGGATGTGCCAGGGTGTGGCAAAGTCCGGCTCCCCGATGCCAAGCGAAATGACGTCGTCCATCGTCTGGACGATTTCAAAAAAATCGCGGATTCCGGAACGGGGAATGTCGCGGACGTGGTCGGCGATCCGGATGCTCACGGCGAGACGGAAAGCCGCTCGGGAGCGGAATCGAACTGGTGGAAAGTCCCGTTTTCCTTGTAGGTCTTGAGACGGAAATGCGTGGCGGTGGCCTGCACGGCCTCGATCGTGCTCAGCTTCTCGGCCACAAAAGCCGCCGCGTTCCGCAGGTTCGCCGCCTCGACGATGACCAGCAAATCGTATCCGCCGCTGACGAGGTAACAGCTCTGGACTTCCTCGAACTTTGCGATCCGCGAGGCGATGCGGTCGAATCCCCCGCCGCGCTCGGGCGTGATCTTGACCTCGATGATCGCCGTGACTTTTTCCGTGTCCCATTTCTCGCGGTTGATGATCGCCTGGTAGCCCAGGACGATCCCCTCCGCCTCGAGCTTGGCGATCGCCGACTCGACTTCCTCGAGTTCCATGTCCAGCAGGCGCGCCATGTCGGCGCGCGGCATCAGTGCGTTTTGTTGCAGAAGGTCGATAATCGCGTCCATGAGAACCCCCATCATGAAAACCCAGTCGCCGCTTGGCAAGCGCAGGAAATCGGCGTACGCTTTTTCCATGCCCGCCACAAAGAAAAAACCCGCCAAGAAGACGGCGAAAAAGCCCGCTTCGAAACCCTCCCCAAAATCCAAAGACCATTCGATGACAGAAAGCGCGCTGAAGCTGGTTGACGAGGCCGCCTCGCTCCTGCGCAAGGGAATTTCCACGGGCGCCGATTCCGGCGAAAAGGCCCGCCTCGAAGCCAGGAAAAAAGCCCACAGCCTGCTCAACAAAGCCTCGTCCTCCCTCTCCGACGTCCTCGATGGCGGCACTTCCATTCTGAGGAAGGCCATCAACAAAATCTGAAGGATTTGACTGTCGTCGGGTGTGGCTTTGCGGCCAAGTATCCCGAGGGCGGCGGAAATTTTTCCGTCCCCCTCCAGTACCTTCTTGGGCTCCGGCGCATGCGCCGTCCGGCGCTTTGGCTGGAGATCATGCACTCGACCGGCGACCCCCGGCGGGACCGGCTTCTCGCGGCCACCTTCCGCAGACGCCTGCGGGCATTCGACCTCGACCGCCACTATTGCCTGATCCTCTTTCCCAAGGCTTCCCCCACGCAGGACCTTGCCGGCGCGCGTTTTTTTGGAATGACACGCCGGAAGTTTCTGGACCTCGTGTCGGGGCCCTGCCTGTTGCTGAATCTGAGCTACTCGATACGGAACCCGCTGCTCGGGCTGTTCAGCGGGCGCAAGCTCTGCAGCCTGGATCCCACGGAGGTGTGTTTCTGGATGCAGCGCATGGAAATGGGACAATCCGGACACGATGAGTTTTGGTCGATCGGATTGAACATCTATGGTCCCGGCTCCCGTGTGCCGCGGACGGACGTGCGATGGAAAACGTATTTCCCGCTTGTGGACACGGCGCTGTTCGAAGCGGCGCCCCGCCCGCCGGAAGACCGCTTCACCACAATCGGCCAGTGGTATTGGGATGGCAACATCGAGTGGGACGGGGAGTGGCGGGACTTCTCCAAAAAGGCCGCGTTCGAAAAATTCAAAAACCTTCCCGCCCTGCACCCCGGAGCAAGGTTCGAGCTGGCCATGAATCTCGCCGACGACGATCCGGAGAGGAAGCGGATCGGGGACCTCGGCTGGCGGCATGTCGCGCCGCACGCGATCGCCCGAACCCCCGGACTCTACTATCGGTACCTGCGCCGCTCGGCGGCGGAATTCACCCCCGTCAAGCTGGAGAGCTTTGCGATGTCCGGCTGGCTGAGCGACCGATCGGCTGTCTACCTCGCCCTGGGCCGCCCGGTCATCACCGAGCCAACCGGGGCGGAGCCCCACCTGCCGGACCGGAGCGGCATGCTTTTTGTCCGCAACCAGGAAGAAGCCTCGGAGGCGGTCCGAAGGGTGCGGTCCGATTGGAAACCCCTGTCAAAAGCGGCCCGAGAATGCGCGAAGGAATGCTTCGACGCGGTCGTCAACCTCCAGAAAATGCTGCGTTGATCCGGCGGATTTTTCTCGCAAATGGAGGAGTCGGAGTTTACAATGGCAGCATGTCTCCCCGGCATGACACCTCCGAAGTTCGGCGGAATCTCATCGGCAGGCTCGCGCGGTCGCGTGATTTCTCCATCTCACTGATCCTTCACCTCATCCTGGTCGTTTCGTTCGGGTCAAGAATCCTGTTCGAGGCAGTCAAGGAACCGCCCGAATTCATTTCGGACAGCGACCAATTTTATGTTCCGCAGGCCCAATCCACTCCCCGGCCGGTCGAAGAGGCCGCGATCCCGGCGCAGCCGGATCTTTTCAATCCACCACCCCCGTCAACCCCTGTGCGGGAAATCATCACCGCGATCCGACAACCGCTGGAGACCGCCGCACCGTCTGTCCCGGACCTCGTGAAAAACCAGAACGTGCGGCCTCCGGATCTCCCCCGTCCGATCCCGGCCCCCAATCTGGAAAAACTATCGCCCGAGGCGGCCGGCGCCATGCGGGTTTTTCGCGAGGATTGGGTCATAAATCCCCCGGGCGGCAGGCCGCCCGAATACCAGTTTACCGCCTACATCGGCCAATACGGCAAGGGAGACTGGAATTCGACGAGTCTCGTCGTCAACAACAAGGTGGAAAGCGGGAGCCTTCCCAACCTCCTGTATTTCATGAGCGCGTTTTCCAACAACCGGGTGAAAACCGATTACCGGAACGTGAAGGCGATCCGCCTCAACAGCGACGAATTGTTCTCCGTGAAGCCTCCCTTCGTTTTCCTCACCGGAACACGCGATTTTGAGCTGACGCAGCAGGAGGTCGAAAACTTGCGGACCTATCTTCAGCTTGGCGGGGCCGTTTGGGGCGACAGCTCGGTTCCCGGAAAGAACTCGCGCTTCGACATCGCGTTCCGCCGGGAGATGAAAAGGGTGATCTCCGATGTGGACAAGGACTGGGAGCCGCTTTCCGCGCGGCACCCGATTTTCACCAAGGCCTTCTTCCCCGAGATTCGCGAGGTGCCGCCCGGGCTCAATTCCTACCGCGAGCCGGTCGAGGTTCTCAGGATGCACGGCAAGGTCGCGGTGGTTTACACGGCCAACGATTACGGCAACATGTGGCAGATCGGCCTCGACAAGACGGGGCAGATCGATCTCCGAAGAAACGAAAAGGGCGCGTTCGTCGCGACGAATCAAAAAATCTGGGACAACCGCGGGATCTACCTCCGGAATCTCTCCCCCGATTCCCTCAGGCAATCCTACAAGTTCGGCGCCAACATTGTCATCCACCTCCTCGATCGCTGGGGGAACCTCGGCGCGGGCACCCACGAACTCTGAGCCCGGAGCGGGTGCCTCTGCGAAAGTTGCAAACAGGCGTCCCGCCTGTTGGGGCCCAGTCTCTCGCATCGGGCCGCCGCGCCCCACACGGGCGGGGACGCCCATGCTCCCTGCCATCCATCGCCGATTGCAACTCTCACAAATGCGCCCCTGCGGAGCAGGAGCGGGTCAATCAACCTAAAAGCCGCAGAAGGGTTAACCGCAGATCCACAAGATTCACACAGATGGAAGGACATACAACAGAAACGGACATTCCGAGCCCTTCACCTGTGAGGCGAAGGGGAAAATATTGCGCAACATGTTTTGTTTCAATAATTAATCTGTGAAAATCCGTTCATCTGCGGTTTTTAGGTTCATCCGCCTTTTGGAACTTTTTGTCGATCAGGGGGCGGAGGGCCTTGGCGAGGGTGGCATACCCTGCCGCGTTGAAATGGAGGAGGGCTTTCCGAGACAAGTCCAGACGGGTCCGCCCTTCTCGTCGAAGACCAGATCGTTCATCTCGAAATAGCTCGCGGCGGGATTCTCTTTGATGGCTTCGGACACGCCGCGATTGATCGCGTCCATCTTGTCCCAGGAGTTCCGGCGGCTGGGGCACAGGGTTGCCAGCAAGACGGATTGGCACAAGGACCTGGCGGCAGGCGCAGTT
Source organism: Terrimicrobiaceae bacterium (assembly GCA_041674265.1). Classification (GTDB taxonomy): domain Bacteria; phylum Verrucomicrobiota; class Verrucomicrobiia; order Chthoniobacterales; family Terrimicrobiaceae; genus QYQL01. The sequence goes on along the minus strand of JBAYWC010000009.1, from coordinate 16,748 downwards.
TTGGGGAAAGTCATTTCTGCAAATACGGACAAATACGGAGGTTATTGTCGGGGTGCCGGAGGCAGGCCTGAGACCCGTTCGCCCGGCCAGATGTTCTTTTTCCCGAACCAACCCTGTTCCATCTCGAGGGCATACGCGATGCGGGAGAATGCGCTTTTGACGATTTTTTCGCTTTTCGGCTGCATGTCGTGGATTTCCATGATCGTCCCATTTTCATCCAAGAAGGCGATCGAGAGCGGGACGAGGGTGTTTTTCATCCAGAAGGAGGCGGGCCCGATCGATGGCATGACGAAGAGCATCCCGGAATCGGTTCCGAGGGATTTCCGGAACATCAGCCCCGAGGATCGTTCCGGAGCCTCGTCCGCCACCTCGGCCCGGACGCTTGTCGAACCGATGCGCAGCGCGGCAACGGGAAGTTCCGGTTGGGCGGTTTCGGCGGAAAAGAGGGGTGGAGCGGCGAAAATGAGGGCGACAAGCAGGTGGTGGATCTTCATGAGCAAAGAATTTTACCGAATCTGTTGACAGTCGCGACCTGTATTTTGCACCCTCCTGCTTTCTTTCTCCCATGCGCCTGTTTTTGCTCTGCGTCAAAACTTTTAAAGAAAGTGCTTCCCTGCCGTTCGCGCTGTGATTCATGGCAAACTTTTTCCCAAAATGGACAAACGGGATTCCCCTCAAGGTCGTGATCTGCCTGGGGGTGGTGGTCCTGGCCATCACCGGGGGGATCACGTATTATTTTACGCCGAAATATACCCGCGTCGGCTACATGCCCACACAACCGGTTCCCTTTTCCCATGCCGTCCATGTGGAGCAACTGGGAATGGATTGCCGGTATTGTCATAGTTTTGTCGAAGTGGCCTCGCATTCGAACATTCCGACCACGCAGACATGCATGGCGTGCCACACGCAGATCCGCGCGACCAGTCCGAAGCTGGAGGCGGTGCGGGAAAGCTGGAAGAGCGGGCAGCCCGTGGACTGGGTCCGCGTCCACAAGGTTCCGGATTACACGTATTTCAACCATGCCGTCCATGTGAACCGCGGGGTGAGCTGCTTCAGTTGCCACGGGGCGGTCAACGAAATGCGCGTGGTCTCGCAGGACCAGCCGCAGAGCATGTCCTGGTGCCTGGATTGCCACCGGGCGCCGGAGAACTTCCTGCGTCCTCCCAAGGAAGTCTACAACATGAAGTGGAAACCCGGCGCCGATGAGAGCCAGCGTGAGATCGGCCGGGAATTCAAACAGGCATGGGAAGTGAACCCGCCGGTTACCTGCGGAGGTTGTCACCGATGAAAAAAGTTTTCCGCCATCCTCCCCGCGAGCCCCGGCCCGGCATCTGGCGCAGTCTGCGCGAACTCGGGAACGACCCGGAATTCGCGAAGCACCTCGAAGTGGAGTTTCCGCGCGGGGCGGATCTCTACGAGGACAGCGGGTTGTCGAAGCGGGATTTTCTCAAGATGATGGGGGCGTCGATGGCGCTGGCGGGCGTCGGGTTGACCGGATGCCGGCGGCCGGAAGCCCACCTCGTGCCGTTCACAAATGGCGTCGAATGGACGATCCCCGGAAAATTTCTCTATTACGCGACATCGATGCCCACGCGCACCGGGGCGATCCCGCTGATCGCGAGCACGGCGGACGGGCGTCCCACCAAGCTCGAAGGGAACCCGCTCCATCCGTTCAGCAACGGGGGCACGGATTCGTTTGCGCAGGCCGCGATTCTCGACCTCTACGATCCGCATCGCTCGAAAAATTTCCTCGACCGCGGCAAGACCGTCGATGCGGCGGCATTCGATGCGTTTCTCCAGACGGTCAGCCAGGGCGGCGGAAAAGGGGTCGCCTTCCTTGTCGAAAAGAAAAATTCGCCGACGCGCGACCGCCTGCGAGCGGAGTTGGAGCGGAATTTCCCCGGCGTCCTTTGGGCGGAATACGAACCCCTCGGCGACAGCGGGGCGGAGATCGCCGCGGCAGCCGCCTTCGGAACCGGGACGCGGCTGTTGCCGAAGTTCGACCGGGCGGATGTCATCCTTGCGCTCGACAGTGACTTTTTGAATCCGATCGAGACCGGGATTGGCTACGCGGCGGGGTTTTCCGCCCGCCGCAACCCCGACCAGATGGGGGCCCCGATGAACCGCCTGTATGTGGTCGAAAACCACTTCACAACCACAGGCGGAATGGCGGACCACCGGCTTCGCTGCAAAGTTTCGGAGATCGGTGAATTCACGCGGCGGCTCGCGACCGTCATTGCCCGACAGACAAACAATCCGGCGATCGCGTCCGTTCTCGGGGCATTTCCGAAAGCGGACGCCCATTTTGACGAGGGCTGGGTCACCGGGTGCGCCAACGACCTTCTCGCCAATCCCGGACGGTCACTTGTGCTGACCGGCCCGCAGACGCCGACAGCGGTCCAGGTTCTGGTCCATGCCATCAACCATGCGCTGGGCAACCTGGGGTCGACGCTTTTGGGGGTCGCCAATCCCGCGCCGGCCGCGGCCACCATCACCGACCTGGCGCAAGCCATGTCCGGCGGAAGCGTCAAAACCCTTTTCATCCTTGGCGGAAACCCGGCCTACAATGCCCCGGCGGATCTCGGCTTCGTTTCCCTGCTGTCGAAGGTTCCCGATGTGGTGAAGCTCGGCCTGTTCGAGGACGAGACCTCCCGGGTCTCCCGCTGGCATGTTCCCGCCGCGCACTTTTTGGAGACATGGGGGGATGTCCGCACATATGACGGCACATACTCCTCGGTTCAGCCGATGATTCTACCGCTCTGGGGAGGCCTGTCCGAATTGGAGATCCTTTCCCGGCTTCTTGGCGGAGCTGCGGTGGAAGGTCCCGAGTTGGTCCGGGCCACATTGGAATCCCTTGCCCCCGCCGGGGCGGTCACCGAAGACGGGGGACTGGATTTGCTTTGGAACAACTTCCTTCGCGTCGGGTTTCTCCCCGGCACGGGCTTTGCGGAAGCATCTCTCGATTTCATGGACACCGCCGCGTCCGTGATCACCGCAAAAAACAGCCCGGCGCCCGGCGGGCTCGAACTCGTCTTCCTGCAAAGCGCGAGCGTGGATGACGGGCGTTACGCCAACAATTCCTGGCTCCTTGAGACTCCGGATTTTGTCACCAAGCTCACCTGGGACAACGCCGTCCTTGTCAGCCCGGCCACGGCCAAAAACCTGGGGATCAAGGCAAACAGCTTTGGAAAATTCGAGGAGATCACCGAGAAATTGAATAACCCGATCGACTACGATCTCGTCGCCGATATCGTCGAGATCAGTGACGGAAAAAACCGGATCGAGGCCGCCGCCATCGTCGCCCCCGGCCATGCCGACGACTCGCTTTCGATCTCCCTGGGATACGGACACAAGGGTGTCTCCGCGCTGATGGAGAATGTCGGTTTTGACGCTTATCCGCTCCGGACGGCATCCTCTCCGCGGTTTTCAACGGGAATAACGCTCAAGGTCACCGGCAAGACCTGCCCGATGGCCCAGACCCAGGAACATCGCAGCATGGAAGGCCGGGATCTTGTCCGCGAGGGCACGCTGGCGCGGTACCAGGAAGATCCCGCCTTTGCGAAGACGATGGGCATGGACGCCCACATCCCGCCGAACATTTCGCTCTACACGCATCCGGCCCTCACCTCGGCCGAGCAATGGGGGATGACCGTGGACCTCAACACCTGCACCGGATGCAATGCCTGCGTCGTCGCCTGCCAGGCGGAAAACAACGTGCCGGTCGTCGGCAAGGCCCAGGTCCGAAAAAACCGCGACATGGCATGGATCCGCATCGATCGTTACTTCGCCGGCGAGCCGGATGATCCGGAGATGCTCGCGCAGGCGATGATGTGCCAGCATTGTGAGAATGCGCCCTGCGAGACCGTCTGCCCGGTCAATGCCACCGTCCACAGCGAAGACGGCCTGAACCTGATGGCCTACAACCGCTGCATCGGCACCCGGTATTGCGCGAACAACTGCCCGTGGAAGGTCCGTCGCTTCAATTATTTCGATTACAACCAGCGCCCGCTCGACCAGCTTTACTTGGGGCCGCTGGCAAAGAAGGGCATGGCCGACAGCCTCAAGATGGCGAAAAACCCGAACGTGACCGTCCGCATGCGCGGGGTCATGGAGAAATGCACGTTCTGCATCCAGCGGATCGAGGAGGCGAAGATCTCGCGCCTCGTCGAGGCGGGTCCGACGCCCAAGAGCGAAACCCCGATCAGCGCCTTCAAGGTCGCCTGCCAGCAGGCGTGCCCGAACGACTCGCTGGTTTTCGGCGACATCGCCGATCCGGAAAGCCGCGTCGCCCGCCTGCGCAAAAGCGAACGCGGCTACACGATGTTCAATTATCTCAACACCTTCCCGCGCGTCACGTATCTCACGAGGATCAAGAACCCGAACCCGAAGATGCCGGGAGCGGACAAAGTCGGTACTGTGGCCAACAGGAAGGAGCCTTTTCACGAGCCTCATGATCCCGGGCACAAAGGCGATGAGGGGGCAAAGGCCGATCCTTCGAATGTGGCCCACGATCGCCCCGCAACCGAACATTCCAAACCCGCGGAGGCCCACTGACCATGCCCGAAGCCACCGCAATGATCGAGAAGCCGGGCGACGAGGAGAAGGGGGTCATCCGCCCGCCGCTGGTGCTCAACAAGCGCACGATGGGCTGGATCAGCAGCTACATCAGCTCGATTGTCGAGGACAAGACGCCGACGTGGTGGTGGGTTTCGATGGGGGTCACGGCTCCGATGACGCTCATGTGCCTGGCGCTGCTGGCCTACCTCGTGGCCACCGGTGTCGGCGTCTGGGGAAACAACCACCCGGTCGGCTGGGCCTGGGACATCACGAATTTCGTTTTCTGGATCGGTATCGGCCACGCGGGCACGTTGATCTCGGCGATCCTTTTCCTGGCCCGCCAGAAATGGCGCACGTCGATCAACCGGGCCGCCGAGGCGATGACTTTGTTCGCCGTGGTCTGCGCGGGCATCTATCCGGCGCTCCACGTCGGACGCGTCTGGATGGCGTGGTTCCTCGCGCCGGTTCCGAATTCCAACGGGATCTGGCAGAACTTCCGCAGCCCGCTCCTGTGGGATGTGTTCGCGGTGTCCACGTATTTCACGGTCTCCGTGTTGTTCTGGTATACCGGCCTCATCCCGGATCTCGCGACGATCCGCGACCGCTGCACCTCGAAGATCAAAAAAGCGATTTACGGGATCATGGCGCTCGGCTGGCGGGGCGGCAACCGGCAGTGGCGGCATTATGAAAAAGCCTACCTGATCCTCGCGGGGCTCTCGACTCCGCTCGTGCTCTCGGTCCACTCGGTCGTGTCGTTCGACTTTGCCACATCGGTCATTCCCGGATGGCACACGACGATTTTCCCACCCTACTTCGTTGCGGGCGCGATCTTCGGCGGGTTTGCGATGGTCCTGACGCTCATGATCCCCGCCTGCGCGATCTACAAGCCGCTGCACGATCTGGTGACGGTCAACCACGTGGACAAGATGTGCAAAATCATCCTGCTCACCGGATCCATCGTCGGCTACGCGTACCTGATGGAGCTTTTCATCGCCTGGTACAGCGGGAATCCCTACGAGCGGGCGGCGTTCTGGTACCGGGCGTTCGGCCCCTACTGGTGGGCCTACGCGGCGATGATGTTCTGCAACGTCATCGCGCCCCAGATGTTCTGGTTCAAATATTTCCGGACGCACCTTCTGTGGGTCTGGATCATCGTGCAGTTCCCGAACATGGGCATGTGGTTCGAGCGCTTTGTGATCATTGCCACCACGCTGACGCGCGACTTCACGCCATCTGCCTGGGGGATGTTCCATCCGACCTGGGTGGACATCTGCACGTTTGCCGGGACGTTCGGGCTCTTCACGACGCTGTTCCTGATCTTCATCCGGTTTCTGCCGATGATCTGCATGTTTGAAGTCAAGGCGGTCCTGCCCGAGGCGGACCCGCATCACGGGGAGGATCGATGAACATCGCCGGCAACAAGGAAGCCCCGGTCTTCGGCATCGCCGCGGAATTTTCGTGCGCGCGGGATCTCTACCATGCCGCCGGGAAAATCCGCGATGCGGGGTTCCAGCGCTGGGATGTCTTCTCGCCATTCCCCATCCACGGCATGGACGAGGCGATGGGAACGAAGCGATCGGTGCTCGGGAAAATCGTTTTTCTCGGCGGGCTCACCGGATTCCTCACCGCCGTGACAATGGAATTCGGGCCGACATCGTTCCTTTACCCGCTCATCGTGGCCGGCAAGCCGACGAACCTGTTCACCGTCCCCGCGTTTTTCCCGATCATGTTCGAACTGACGATCCTGATCTCGGCGTTCACGGCGGTTTTTGGAATGCTGATCATGAACGGCCTGCCCCGTCTCAACCATGCCCTCTTCAACTGGGACCGGTTCAAGAAGGTGACCGAGGACAAGTTCTTTGTCGCGATCGAATCCGGGGACCCGAAATTTTCCGAGCGCTCCGCCCGCGACTTCCTCGAATCCCTCGGCGGCACGAACATCACCACCATCCATGGAGACTAGGACCATCACTCTTCATCTCAAGAACGGGCGTCCCGCCCGTTTTGGCGCTGGCTTTCGCATCGGGGGGCAACGCCTCACACGGGCGGGACGCCCATGCCCCCTGGGCATCATCACGGAGGCCCGGACATGCTGAAATACTTTTTCATTTTGTTCGGCCTGCTCGTGATCCTGGTGGTTTCCGTGGCCGGGTTCCGCGGGCGGAAGTCCCCGCGTTCGCCGATCGAGATTTTTCCGGATATGGACCACCAGCCAAAAGTCAAGGCCCAGGCGGCCAGTTCGTTTTTCGCCGACGGCCGCGGCGGCCGGAAGCCGGTGGATGGCACGGTGCCGATCGGATACGCGATCCCGATGCACAAGCCGGTGGGGGATTCGGTCGGCGAGGCCGGCGGCCCCTACAAACAGATCTATTTTTCATCCGGGCCGGTGTATTTCGACACGGGAAAAATCGGCGGCCAATGGGGGACAGGCATGCCGTTCGAGATCACGCCCGGGCTGATGGAGCGGGGCCGCGAGCGGTTCACCATCACCTGCTCGGCCTGTCATGGGGCCACCGCCGCCGGGGATGGGATCTCCTCGAAATTCGGCCTCGTCGCCATCGCCAACCTTCACCAGGAGAGGATCAGGAACATGGCCGATGGAGAGATTTTCAACACCATCACGAACGGCAAGAACACCATGTTGGGATATGGAGATCGGATTCAGGTCCAGGACCGCTGGGCCATCATCGCCTACATCCGGGCGCTGCAGAAGTCCCAGGGCGGGGCAACCATCGATGAGGTGCCGGCGGGCGAACGGGCCGCATTGGAGGCGCAAAAATAGACCATGAGCGACCACGCGCCAGATCCCCTGCGGACATTCGACTACAAGCATGTCGGAGGCCGGTTCCTCGGCCTCGTCGCCACGGGCCTCGTGGCCTATGTTGCCATCTTCATCGGGGCCGCCTTCGATCCGGCGCAGTTCGCGTTTTCCTACCTCTTTGCGTTCACCTTTTTCTTCACGATTTGCATGGGCGGGCTCTTCTGGGTCCTCGTCCACCATGCCGCCGATGCCGAGTGGAGCGTCGTCGTCCGCCGCCAATTGGAAAACCTTGCCAGCCTGCTCCCGGTCCTGGGCCTGCTCTCCGTGCCGCTCGTTTTCGTGGCGCCATTGCTCTGGGAGTGGATGCAGCCGGAAAAGGCGCACGACCCGCTGCTGCTCGAGAAATGGCCGTATCTCACCCCCTGGTTCTTCTGGGGGCGCGCGGCCTTCTACTTTTTCTTTTTTACCGTGGCGGCGGTCTGGCTGCGCGCGAATTCGATCCTGCAGGACAAAGACGGGGCGCCCCGCTACACGGTTTTCAACCGCCGGATCACCTTCGCCAGCCTGCCGTTGTTCGCCGTGTGCCTCACGTTCTCCGCGATCGATTGGCTGATGGGCCTCGACTACCACTGGTTCTCGACGATGTGGGGGGTCTACATTTTCGCCGGCACCGCGTTGAGTTCGCTGTGCGCGCTGGTCCTGCTGGTCACCGCCCTGCGCGGGGCCGGGTATTTCCAGAACATCATCACCCTCGAGCATTACCACATCATCGGAAAGCTGATCTTCGCGTTCACCGTGTTCTGGGCCTACATCGGATTCAGCCAATACATGCTGATCTGGTATGCGAACATCCCGGAGGAAACGATTTATTTCCTGCGCCGGAATACCGGGAGCTGGCAGATCCTGAGCACCGCGCTGGTGGTCGGGCACTTCTTCGTGCCATTCCTGCTGCTGCTTCCGAATCCGGGAAAACGAAACCCCGCCTTCCTTTGCGGGGTGGCGGTATGGATCTTGTTGATGCACGTGCTGGACATTTACGTGGTGGTGTTGCCGGCGCTGCACGAGGCCGGGGTCGTTGTGAGCTGGATGGATTTCGCCTGTCTCGCCGCCGTCGGCTGCACGCTCGCCGCGGTCTTTCTCAAACGCCTGGGGGATTCCCCGCTTTGGCCGCTCCGCGACCCGCGTCTTCCCAATTCCATCGCCCTGAAAAACTGATGCCGCACGACGTTTCCCATCCGCCTGCAAAGTTCCGGAAAGCGCCGTTTTTCGCGCTGGCCATGGTGCTCCTTCTTCTTTTCTTGGGAGCGAACATCTGGCTGACCGGTTGGCGGGCGGGAGATGCCGATCCCGAAGAGGTCGAGCGGGCGGAATTTCGCGCCAAGACGCTCGCGGAGTTGCAGGCCGGCAACGACAAGAAGCTCGGCTCCTATGCGTGGATCGACCGCGCGAAAGGCACCGTGCAAATTCCCATTGCCGAGGCGATGAAATTGGTCCTGCCCGAAATCAACGCCACCCAACCCCATGCCGCCTACCCGGTCGACACGCCGGCGGCGCCAACTCCCAACAGGCCATGACAGCCGGATCGCTTCTCATCGTTGGCGGGATTGTTTTCCTGAGCGGAAGCGCTCTGCTGGCCTTCTGCTGGGCGGTCCGGGACGGGCAACTGCGCCGCCTCAAGGAAGCCCCACGGACGATTTTTGATGACGACGAACCGGTAGGCGTGCCGACCGACAGATTTCCATCCCGCAAATGAAGCCGTCCAGCATCCTCTCATCACTCAATCCGGCGACCGAACCGGATTCCCTGGCTTCCCACGAGCGGGCGGAAATCGACGCCTCGACCCGGGGGCCTGTTCTTCTTTTTTTCGGGTCCGCGGTCTTCTGGTTGCTGGCGGGGTCGCTGCTCGGGCTGCTCTCCGCCTGGAAGATGACGCATCCGGGTTTGCTGGACTCGATGGCCTGGCTGACATTCGGGCGCATCCGTCCCGCCCATGTGAATATCGTGACCTACGGGTGGGCTTTCTCCGCCGGTATTGGAACCGGACTTTGGCTCATGGCGAGGCTGTGCCGGGTTCCGTTGATGCATTCGCGGCTGCTGGTCAGTGCCGCGGTTTTCTGGAACCTGGGGGTCTTGGTGGGCGTCCTGGGAATCCTTGCGGGCGACAGCCGATCGATCGAGTGGCTCGAGCTTCCCGGCTACGCGACGCCGGTCCTTTTCATCGCCTATGCGTTCATCGGAGTCTGGGCGGTGATCATGTTCCGGTACCGGAAGCCGGGCCACGTTTATGTGTCCCAATGGTATCTGCTGGCCGCCTTTTTGTGGTTTCCGTGGTTGTATGCCACGGCCAACATCCTCCTGGTCTGGCAGCCGGTCCAAGGCTCCGCTCAGGGAGCGGTGAACTGGTGGTTCGCGCGCAATCTTCTCGGGCTCTGGTTTACTCCGATCGGTCTCGCCAGCGCGTATTACATGATTCCCAAGGTCCTCGGACGCCCGATCCACAGCTATTACCTGAGCATCCTCGGTTTCTGGTCCCTGGCGATTTTTTACAGTTGGAACGGGATGCACCATTTGATCGGGGGGCCCTTCCCGGCGTGGATGATCAGCGCGAGTGTCGTGGCAAGCATCATGATGTTCATTCCGGTTGTGGCCGTCGCCATCAACCACCACATGACGATGCGCGGCCACTTTGACGCCTTGAAGTGGAGCCCAACGCTCCGGTTCACGGTTTTCGGGGCGATCGCCTACACGGTGGTGAGCCTGCAGGGCATCGCGATGGCCATCCCGTCGTTGAATACCCTCACCCACTTCACCGACTACACCATCGGCCACGCGCACCTCGGCCTCTACGGGTTTTTCTCGATGATGATGTTCGGAGCCGTCTACTACATCGTTCCCCGCCTGGTGGGCTGGGAGTGGCCGTCGGCCACGATGATCCGCTGGCATTTCTGGCTCGTGGCCACCGGCATCCTCCTGATGGCCGGCTCGCTCACCTTCGGGGGGATTCTCCAAGGCCTGGCACTTTACGACCCGACGGTCTCGTTCCAAAGTTCCCTGGACTACGCCATTCCGTTCCGCTGGCTGCGGGGGATCTCCGGATTTTTTCTTCTGGCCGGGCACGTTGTCTTCGCAACCCTCTTCATCCTGATGATCCTCAAGGTTGGCCGCCGCAGGGAAGGCCCGGCTCTCTTCGCGGCGCCGGACGACGATACATCCGCAACCGTATGAACAAACTTCCTGTGATCTTTGTCGGGGTGTTGCTGACTTTTGCCGCATCGTGGCTCGGCCTCGTCGTCTATCCTTTCCTGGCGCTCGGCCACATGCAGTCGGTGCCGGATGAGGATACGGGAGGGTATTTTCCCCCCACTTTGTCGGGCCTGGCGGTGGCGGGCCAGCGGGTTTATGCGGCGAACGGCTGCATCTATTGCCACAGCCAGCAGGTGAGACCGGCGCCGCTTTCGACGGATATTGAGAAAGGCCTCGGCCCGCGCCGCACGGTGGCGCGGGATTATCTCCGCGCCCAGCCCGTCTTCCTGGGCACAATGCGCACCGGCCCCGACCTGACGAACATCGGCCTCCGCCAGGCCGATGCCAATTGGCTCCACCGGCATCTCTACGATCCCCGCTCGGTCACCGACTGGTCGATCATGCCCTCCTACCGGTTTCTCTACAAGATGCGGAAAATCCAAGGTTGGCCATCCGGTGACGCGCTCGATGGGCTGACCGGCCCGCTGGCTCCGCCCGCCGGCTATGAGGTGGTTCCCACCGGTGACGCCAAGGCCCTGGTTGCCTACCTTCTCTCGCTGAAACGAAACTACCCGCTGCCAGAGGCTCCGATGCCACCCGCGAAGTAATCCCGTGACTTCTCCCACACAGCCGCCCGAGGAGGGCTTCAACGAAAAAGAACGAGCCGGCGAGATGAACGTTGCCGAGGTTCATGGCTCGATCCTGCGCGAGCAGTCCGAGCCCCGCGACGGTTGCGAACCGGTTCCGCTCTGGCTTCTCACCCTGTTTTTCTGCATCATCTTCTGGGCGGGACTTTACCTTGCCTACAACAGCGGAGGATTCCGCTCCGATGTTTTCGATTCCTCCCGGACGGCTTGGGCGGGCGGCGGCGCGACCGAAACGGGCCCCGTCGATCCGAAAGTTCTTGGCAGGCGGGTCTTCACCCAGAACTGCGTCGTGTGCCACCAGACGACCGGCCTCGGTGTTGCCGGACAATTCCCTCCGCTTGTCGGCAGCGAATGGGTTCTGGGCGGGGACTGGCATGGGGACAACCACCTCGTGAAAATCATCCTCAAGGGCCTGCAGGGACCCGTCCAGGTCAAGGGCGCCACCTATAACAATGCCATGCCGACCTGGAGCCAGCTCACGGACGAGCAAATCGCCTCGGTCCTCACCTACATCCGTTCGGAATGGGGGAATGCGGCCCCGCCGATCTCTGCCGAATATGTCAAGGCGATCCGCGACAAAACCGCCGACCGCACCGAACCCTGGGCATCCGGGGACCTCCAGGCGATCCCCGCGGAAAAAGCGCCTGCCGTGGAAACTCCCCCTCCCGCTCCGCCACCCGCTCCCGCGGCTCCATCCGCGTGAGCGTTTCCATTTTCTTTTTCCGGAAATCAACGCATAGTTTTTAGTCTATCCCGCTCATGAAGTTCCTTTTGCGCGCCATTCTGTTTTTGACCTGGATCACGGGGTCGGCGCTGCCTGCGTTTGCGGGGGAGCGTTCCGGGAACCTTTACTGGGCGCCACCCACGGTGACGACCGGAGGGGAAAAAATCGACATGCTGCTCGGGTTCATTTTCTGGCTGACCATCGCGGCATTTTTTCTGACGCAGGCGGTGTATATTTTTTACCTTGTCCGCTACCGCCGCCGTCCGGGACACAAGGCCCACTACAGCCACGGCAACAATACGATGGAGTTCTGGTGGACGATCATTCCCACCGCGATTTTTCTCCTGCTGGCCGTTTGGAGCAACAGGGTCTGGTTTGACCTGACGAAATCCACCCCGCCTCCCGACGCGGTGAAGGTGGATATTGTCGGCTACCAGTTCGGGTGGGACATCCGCTATGCCGGAGCCGACGGACAGCTCGGGGTCCCGGACGCGAAGAAGGTCAGCATGGAAAACAAGTTCGGATTGGATCCCGCCGACCCGGCTGCAAAAGATGATTTTACTTCCACCGAGCTGGTGATTCCCGTGGAAAAAGCCGTGCATGTCCTGCTGCGCTCGCGGGACGTGATCCATTCCTTTTATGTTCCACAGTTCCGCCTTTACCAGGATGCCGTGCCCGGACGGACGATCAAATGGGTGTGGTTCCAGACGACGCAGACCGGGGAATTCGAGATGGCGTGCAGCCAGCTCTGCGGGACCGGACACTTCAACATGAAAGCGAAGATCCGCATCGTGCCGCAGGAGGAATACGACAAGTGGTACGCGGGCAAGGTGTCGGCCGCCGCGGCCGCCGCGATTGTGGGGAAGCCCGCTGTGACGGCGTATTGAGCCGGGGAAAACCTAAAAGATTGCACGGCGCACGATTGCGGCCATATACTCCCCGGCATCATAAAATCGGAAAAGCCCAGATGCTAAAATAGACATTCTAAAATGTTAACCTGAACTTCAAGGGATAAAAAAGAGGGAGCGGCTCATCACTACAGGGTTTGCGGGTAATAGGCGAGCAGGCACAGGAACACGTGGGAGCGCGCGCGGTCGGCGTTGCGGTGGTGGATGGGGCGCACTTTGAGATCGACGGTTTTGAGGCTGCGGAACGCGTTCTCCGCGAGGCTCAGGCTCTTTTGCTGCCACCTCTGCGGGCACAGGACGGGTTTGGTTTTCATCGCTCGGCTTCCCGCAGTAGCATTGCCGCCCGCGATCGCGCGGATCGCAGGCGTGCTTTTCCCTGCAATGCAGGCAGTTGAATGTCGTATTCGATTTCATCGGCGGGCTCAAATTGAGCCGCCGAACTTGCGGAAAAAGCCCGCTTCAACGAAGAAAATCCACGCCCCCGCCACCCCCGAACAAGACGAAGAACAATACCAAGGAAGAAGAGCCTTGTGGGAAGCTTTTGAAGAAAACGCCCTCTGGAAAGTATCCGGTTTTCAAACCGGCCAGATCCCCCGTCTTTCAGACCGGCGCTCACACCGCCGCGATCATCGCAATGGCGGCACTCTCACGGAAATGTGGGGCGGTGCTTGGGAACTCGAACACTTGAACGAAAACGCCGCTTACTGCCCGAATTGCCCGAATTCTTCGCACACAGTCGCCCGCCATGACTTCGCAGTCGCACGCGGCAAGGCATTGTGTGATATTGCCTTTACCGCATCGAGCACAAGACGTTCGAGGATTATTGCCGGAAGAAGTGGGGGATGACCGACGGGGTTGCTCGTCGTCTGATCCGAAGGTGTGGTCTCCATCTCTTCATCGTCGGGATATTCTTCGTCTTTGAGCGCCTTATTTTTCCGCCAGTTGGGAAGGGGATTCCCGACGCTTCCAAAGTGAACTTCCGCTGAATTTTTGAATAGCGAGGGCATGAATATATTCTGCGCGGCGAGAGCCGACACACAAGGCTTTACAAGGGGATTCTGGCAATGCAGAGCAGAGCGGGAGGGGTCAAGACGGCGAGCCAAACCACAACCGAAGATCAATCGGAACGATGCCGCCGACAGCGGAGACGAAGTTTTCGGCGCGAGCGTCGCCAACCCAAATGTCAAATTCCTCGTATGGCCGTTTCCACAGCCAGCATGATTGCTTAACCGGGATCAACCCGCACGAATCAAGAAAACAGTCCACATCGGCCTGCGATGGGAGATTGCCCGAAATGAATTGTTGGCGACTCACAAATTGCCCCCGATCCGTGATTCCATTGGCGACCGGCGAGCACGCAAAGAGTTTATGCCACAACCGCAGCCGTATCAGGTAATCCAGAGGCGAACATGGCCGTTGGCAGCCCCTCCCATTCTCCATGTAGTAAGAATCTCCGAAAATTCCGGGATGGGTAACTTTGATGACCTCCCCGGCACTTTCATCAAGAAAAACAAGATGCTCTGATCCTTCTGCAAGCGGCAAATACCGTTCGGAATGCCACTCTCCACGAGGACACCCGTTGACCCAGTGGCGCAGGCGTTCCGACTGATCCGCCGCTATGCCCTCCGGGGACTCGGCCGGTGTTGAACCGCTCGATCTGCTTTGTCGCTTCCGAGAAGGAAACCAATCGGGGTGACATCTTCGCAGCAGAGCGGACACGGCCACGAACGCCAGCAAAATCCCTCATCACTTTCGGCGGAATATGGCATCGCGCACCAGTTGTCTTTTCCAGCAGCTTCATTGCGACGCCAATATCACCGACGCGGCAAAAAGTGGCGAGTTGTTTCGACGAGGCCCAATTTGCAACGACTGCCGTTTTCTCACTGCGTTTTGTTACCCTGTCGCGGTCATTGCTCCGCGAGGTGTGAGTTGTTGGGGTCCGCCACTCCCGCAGCGAACGCGCGACCAATACGACGATCCTGGGCGGGCGTCAAGAGATTTGCCGCGACAGAGATTTGCCGGGGAAGGTGACAAAAGGTGACAAATCAAGGGGTAAATATGGCGTTTGTTGTCACCATCCGTTTTTCATGCCGACCGCCCGTAGAGCCTTTATTTATGCGGTTTCCAGAGTGAAAAGCCACTTTGAAAAAATGGCTCCGGAGGTAGGGCTCGAACCTACGACCAATCGGTTAACAGCCGACCGCTCTACCACTGAGCTACTCCGGAATTTTGCTCGGGGAGGGGAGTAAACAGCAGGGGAACCGGACGATCAAGAGGAAATTGGAAACTCTCAGACGCCCTTGTAATGCAGACTCAGCACGCGGATGCTCTCGGCGCCCTTCTCTGCGGTGTAAAGAAAAAGCTGGAGGGAGGTCGTGGCCTGCACCCACTGGTATCCGATGAGGGTTTGAAGGATTTCTCCCTCCCGCGTCTTCTGGCGCACGATGACGCGACCCATGCCATATCGGTTGTCGATGTTTCTGCGGGTTTGGTCGAAAAACTGCGCGTATTGAAGCGAGTCCCACGAGGGATCCCCGTAATGCAGTTCGATTTCGCTCAAAGAATCCGAATCGAAATAGAAAAGGACACGCTGAAGAAGCTTCTGGGGGATTCCCTCCACGACAAGGACCTTCCGATTCTGGACGGTTTTCCGCTCCACCACCCGTGCCTGGACCTTCGTCAGGCTGTCCTCGAGCCGTTGCGCCGATTCCCCCCATTGGAAATTGAACGGAACACGGATTTCCTCCCCGGACCAGGCGGAAGAAAGGCCTGCGAGCGAGAGAGCCAGGATCAGCAGCGGCCGGAAACGGGGCATCGGATGGAGACTCTCAAAAAAACAACGCCCCGCGTCAATGGCAGGAAATGAAATCTTCCAAGAAATTCATTTGCCAAAATCAAAAAAACCGACAATAAGCGCATTTAGCAGATGAGGTCGTGATTTGGTGAATGCGCTGTGCGGAAGATTCCGGCGGCGGTTTGAAACCCGGTAGTCGGGAACAGTCTCCGATCCCAATGCGTCAATAAAAATACTACCATGGGTAACAAACTATACGTCGGCAACCTCTCGTTCAACACGACAGAAATTGCCATTCAAGACCTGTTCTCTCAGTGCGGCACTGTTTCCGAAGTGATGCTGATGCAGGACAAATTCACCGGTCGTTCGCGCGGATTCGCCTTCGTCACGATGGGCAGTGATGCGGAAGCGCAAGCCGCAGTCACAACGTTTCACGGGAAAGAACTCGACGGACGGGCACTGACCGTCAACGAAGCCCGTCCGAGGGAAGACCGTCCCGCAGGCGGCGGCGGAGGAGGAGGACGTTTCGACGGGCCACGCCGGGACTCCCGCGACGATCGTCGCGGTGGTGGTGGCGGAGGCGGGCGCAGCGGTGGCGGACGCGATTTTCGCCGTCGCTAATTCCTGAATAAAATTTCAACCGAAGGCACCGGGAGACCATGTCCCCCGGTGCCTTTCTTTTTGTGCGCCCGGCAGGGCGCACCCACTTGGAGGTTGAAATCCCCTGCACGCCCGACAAGGGGAAGTGCTAGCCGGACGGCAAGGGCGTCCGCCGCGAGACGGAGTCTGAAGGAAGCCGCAGGCAAAATGCTACCGCGGTGAACAAGAACCACATAAAAGGCACAACGGGCGAGATGAGACGGCCAATATCGTCGAAGTCCAAAACTTGTCCGGAAGGTCGTTGTGTAGAGGTGGCACGAAAGATCGGCGACAAGCGAATGCTCAAGCTGGTGTTACGCGTCGCAATAAAAGCGGGGAATCGGGGGAGTCCGATTTCGAGATCATCGCGGGGAGAGCGTGATCGGGACCCGCGCGGAAAGTGGAGAAGGATCGCGCGCAGGGGCGTGGCAGCGGAAGACTTCGAGCCGTAGGCGAGAAGGCTGGAGCGGCCGCG
>JBAYWC010000008.1:0-45084 GCA_041674265.1 Terrimicrobiaceae bacterium | reverse complement strand
GATATAAAACAATACAATCAACAGTTATTTTGATTATTGTGGATATATTACTTGCTACATTTTCGTGTAGTTTCACTGATTTGCAGTCACTTAGAAAAAAATCAGGGGGAAGTTAGGTTAACAAGATTCACACAGGTGGAAGGACATACAACAGAAACGGACATTCCGGGCCCTTCACCTGCGAGGTGAAGAGATGAACATTTCACAACATGTTTTGTATCAATCATTAATCTGTGAAAATCTGGATGCGCCCCCCAGATATCCCGAAGTCCCTGGGACCTTGTCGAGGGAGGCATCCCCCGATCCGCTCTGGTTGGAACCGATGGGAGCAGCCTTGTCCCGCTGCTGGAAAATCCCTCGGCGTCATTCAAGGCGGGAGCGCTGACACAAATGCAGAGGATCAAGCCAACCCCGGGGCCCTATACCAAGGACCCCGCGAAGCGTCCGCCCATCGTGAAAGACTTTGACGGCTTCTTAGAGAGATGCTGGGAAAGCCCCCGCTCCTCTACTTCCAAAATAGATGAAAGATCCCTGGCCGTCGCCGCCACCGCGTTCAGTTTGTGCCTGGAGGCGGGATGTCGCCCGGAGAAGCGGTCGCGGCAGGCACCGGTGAAGGTTCGGGCGTGGGAGTGGGGGTCGGCGTGGGAGTCGGCCAAGGTTTCACGAGGTTCGGCCAACTGTGGATCGGGCACTTCAGCCCACCCAGTTCCTTGGCGTACTGCTCGCATCTGGCCCGCCATGCCTCGAGATCGGGCGGCGTGTGTTGCTCTCCGGCAGTTCCGGGAAAAACCAGGTAAGCGACCTTGAGATCGCTGACCGCTCCCGCGGCGGCGGAAGATCTGGCGTTGATCTCCCGGCAAATCAACAGCGAGGCCTCTCCCAGTTTGAGGGACGGCCCCGCATCGCCAAGCACCGCGGGGTAGGCCTTGCCACCGAAGAGCACGAGCGCAAAGTCTCCGATGGATGGAGAAAACGGATTGTCCTTCTCCCGCATCATGAATCCCGGCAACACGATAAAAGGATCGGTCTCGGAGATCAGAAAACTCCATTTTTTCAGGTCGAAGATTCTCCGTTTCGCCAAGTCGATCCCTTCTTCAATTTCTTTCTTCCGCGTTGCCGGAGTCCCTGCGGCAAGTTCGGATTTGAGCGAGGCGAGCCGATTCTGCTCGAGCGGGAGAAAGGGGTTTTCCCGCCCGGTCCGTTTCGGCCAGCGATAGCTCGTCTGGGGAAGAAAAAACTGGGACGCCCCGTCGACCGCGACGTTGCGGTCTCCATCCGACCCGTCCACATTGACATCCATGTCCCCCACCGCCAGAAGCGCGCGCCGTCCGGTGACCGGGTTCCGCAAATCCAGAATAGTCTCGCAATCGTACAAGTTGTGGCGGGCGAGAAGGACATCCAGACGGCCGAGTTCGCGTCCGATTTGCGCGAGTTTCAACTCATACAATTTCTCGTAAAATGGAGAGACTTTCGCCCCGGCCAGCAGGCTTTCAAAATCGATGAAGCTTCCGGGAAGCAGCGGATCGTTCTTCAGAAAATCCTCAACCGATGTGCCCGGACGGGGGAGGCGGGCCCGGACGGTGACCTCGACCCGATACGCATCGAGATCACGCCGGTCCTGCGAGGCAAGCCCGTCTCCTTTTTCCGGAATCAACCTGGTCTGAAGACCGAGCCCGTTGAAAAGCTTCGCGGTGGCAAGCGTCTTGCGGGGAACGGAGGGGATCGGCGTCGCTGCCGGAGCAGGCGTGGGGGTCGGAGTGGGAGGAGGCGGGGGGGGGATGTGCCTGGGGCATCCCGACAGCAGGCTCACCAGCAGCCCTCCGGAAAATCCCGCGAGCAGGATTTTCGAGAGCCGGATTTCGCGCGCGGGACGCATCTCAGCACCGGTCGCCCGGCTCAGGTGTGCGCAATGAATGCCGAATAAACATCGGGCGGAATATCCAACATTTTGTAATCGCTGGAGGAGACGAAGAGCAGGGTCTGTTTTCCATGTCCCAGGACATGCCCCGCGGAGTCGAAGATCTCGTGCTCGAGCGTCGCGAACTTCCGGTTGTAACTGGCGACACGGATCTTCACGCTCACGGTCTCGAACTCGCGCGTCTCGCGCACGAACTTGTGCTCGAACGAGCGGGTCAGGATATAAAACGGCGTGTTCTTCAGGTTGAACTTCGGCATCACGCGATTGAAGAAGAGCTCGCGGGTTTTCCCCACCCACATCGCATACATGCCGAAATAAACGTTGCCGACGGAATTGGTGTCCGCATACGTCGCGACAAACGAATGCACAAACCATTTGCCCTCGAAATGTCCCCCGAGGCTGTGCGTGAACGCGGCGATGTCGTCCACGGTGGGGAGAACATGCGTGGCGGGAGCGTCACCTTCCGGCGGATTGATCACAGCCCCGGCACTGGACCCGGACCCTGGGACCGGCGCATCCAGTTCTTCCTTGTCGCTCAAAAATTCCTCCGACGAGCTCGGCTTGAGCAGGAGCCAGAGCACATACCCCAGCGGGAGCAGGGAGCCGAGGATCTGAAAGAACGGGGAACGGAGAAAATACCCGTAGGAAAAAATCACCACGGCGAGGCTCCCGATGCAGAACATCTTGATCTGGGGGATCGCGTTGGCCCGGCTGACAAGGTAGCAGCGCACGATCGCAAGCGTCGAGTATCCCACGAAAAACGTCGCGTAGAAGATCATGAAAAACTCGAGCTCGAATTTGAGCAGCGCCCCCACCAGGGCCACGAGGCCGCAAAGCATGAAGACCGGGATGGGCGAAGTCAGAAGCTTCGGGGAGACAAGTGAAAAAATCGGATGGTTGCTCGTGTTCGCGTTCGACTGCAAAAACCAACGCAGGGCAACATAGCCGCTGTCGAGCGTGGTGAGCGCGCAGACGGAAACAAAGACCCCGTAGGCGGCAAACGTCCACGGCCCGGTCTGCGAAAAGAGCCGCATCAGGATCCCCTCCCCGTAATTGTGCCCGGTGATCCCCACGCGGATGAACTCCGCCGCCCCCCAGTTCAGCGCCCAGACGGTCATCAGCCCATGGAACATCAGCAGGAGGAAAAACAGAATCGATCCCACCCAGTATCCCGCCGCGATCGAGACCCGCTCCCGGTGCATCTGGATGGCCCGCTGCCATTGCTGGAGATCCAGCCACGGTCCCACGAGAAAGCCGATGATGATCGGAACCGCATACCCCCAGTAATTCCAGTCATTCGTCGGCAGTTTGGGAAATGACAACGGGCCCGTTCCCTTCATGCCCGCATAGATCGTGAGAAAAGCGATCGCCGGGGCCATCAGAAGAAACAGGACCCCGTGGCTGAACTTGATGCGCTTGATGTCAAATTCCTCCCCGAAAAGAATGGCCGCCGCCAAAATGACCAGCGACGTCAACGGCAGGTAGAGCAGCCAGGGCTCGAGACCCAGCGGCTGCCACACGTAACGCAGGAAGGCAAAAATCGTCAGCGTGACCGCCAGGATCTGGTAGAGGAAAAACACCAGCCGGAACGGCCGCGACCAGGTCGAGAAAAATTGGGCGAGCGATTCCGACCCCGGTTGCCTGCGCGCCAGGTGGTGGGTCACCAGGCCGAAGCAAAGCAGTCCCAGAAAATTCGGGATCGCAAATGTCAAAAGCCCGAAGACCCCGAATTGCGTGGTGAATTGAACCGAGAAAAACAAGCCCAGCCCCCACATCCAGGAAAGAGCGGCTGAGTTTCCCCAGAGAACCGTGCCGAGCCAGCGGGGAAGATTGGACGTCGATGATGAGGCCATGCGCCTGCCAGCCTACTATTTCCCCATTCCCTCCGCAACCGGTAAGGAATGAAAGCGCAGTTTTTGCCGATCCGGAATATGCCCGATCAGGCAATTTCGACCCCGGCACCATCCGGCACCATGGAAAACAACTCCATGACATCCTCGTTGCGAAGCCGGATGCACCCATGACTGGCCGGCTGCCCGATCAAATGCTCCTGATTGGTGCCGTGGATATAGATATAGCGGTCCCGGGTGTTTCGATTGGACTCCTCCAGGCCCTCGAGCCATAGAATCCGGGTCAAAACTCCGTCCTGCTCCCCTCCCGGCGCGGAGATTTCGCCGGTCGGAAGGCGGCTTTTGAAAACCGACCAGGCCGGGGCCGCCGCGCCGATTTTTTCAGAAATCCGGAACCGCCCGACCGGGGTCTTGAAACTTCCCGGCTCGGAACCGAGACCGAATTTGGAGGTCGAAACAGGCCAGGACTTGACCACGACGCCATTCGAGAGAAGATGGAGGGCCTGTCGGGCCACGTCCACCCGGAGCGAACAGTCCGGGGGAAAATTGTCATCAGAAGTCATACTCTCCATATTATGTCCAAAACTCTTCGAGTCGCAATCGTTGGCGCATCCGGCGCCGTGGGTGCCGAGATGCTCCGCGTGATGGAACGCCGCCAATTCCCGGCTTCCCAGATCCGGCTCCTCGCCTCCGCCCGCTCCGCCGGGAAAACCCTGGAGTTCCGCGGCGAGCAGATTGCCATCGAGACGCTGGGCATGAATTCGTTCGAGGGAATCGATGTCGCCCTGTTCAGCGCGGGCTCCGGAATTTCGAAAGAATTCGGCCCCGTGGCCGTCCATTCCGGGGCGGTGGTCATCGACAATTCCTCCGCATTCCGCATGTCGGAGTCCGTGCCGCTCGTCGTGCCGGAGATCAATGGCGGCGACATCAAGTGCCACAAGGGGATCATCGCCAACCCCAACTGCACCACGGCCATCACCCTCATGGCCCTGCACCCCTTGCACAAGAAATTCCGCGTGAAGCGGATCTTTGCCTCAAGCTACCAGGCTGTTTCGGGTGCCGGGGCACGGGCGCTCGAGGAATTGCGGCAGCAGGTGGACGCGCTGGCCAAAGGCACAAACCCCCACCATGAGGTCTTCCCTCACCAGATCGCCTTCAATGTCATCCCGCAGGTGGATTCCTTCCTGGACACCGGATACACGAAGGAAGAAATGAAGATGCAGAACGAAGGCCGGAGGATCATGCACCTTCCCACTTTCAAGGCCTCGGTGACCTGTGTGCGGGTGCCGGTTTATCGCGCCCACTCGATCGCGGTGAGCGCCGAATTCGAACGGCCCGTGGGCCTGGGCGAGGCCGCGGAGGCCATCCGGCAATCGCCCGGAGTCCGCTTCATGGACGAGGGGTATCCCATGCCGTTGCTCTGCGCCGGCCAGGATGACTGCGTCGTCGGACGTCTGCGGCTGGACTGCGCTTTGGAAAACGGCCTTGCCTTCTGGATCTGCGGGGACCAGCTCCTCAAGGGAGCCGCTCTCAATGCCATCCAGATCGCCGAACTGCTCTGATCGGGCCCACTTGAGGCAGGATCGCGGGCATCCTGCCCGCCATCGTTCACGTTCGCGGGCGGGACGCCCGCGCTCCTGTTTGCAAGCCGCATCGGGGTTACCTCCGATTTGTGCTCACGCCTGGATGATCTGGTTCCGGATCGCATACCGGACCAGCTCTCCGATCGAGTGAAGTCCGAGCTTGCGCATGATCGTGGCCCGGTGGGTTTCGGCGGTCTTGACGCTGATACCCAGGGCGGTTGCCACTTCCTTGTTGCTCCGTCCCTCGGCAAGGAGCTGGATGATTTCCCGTTCCCGCGAGGTGGGCTTGCTGCCCTCGTCCACCGGCGCATGCGGCATGTCTTTCCTCTGAAAGCTTTCGAAGAGAACCTCGGAGACCTGCGAACTGAAATAGTGCCTTCCCTCCAGGACGCTCTCGATCGCGAAAAGAAGATGCCGCCCGGCATCCGATTTCAGAATGTAGCCATGCGCCCCGGCGTTGAAAACCTCGTAGACCAGACGCTCCGCATCGTGGACGGTGAAGATCAGGATCTTCGTCTGCGGGCAGATTTTCAGGATCTGCCGCGCCGCCTCGATTCCGTTGAGTTCCGGCATGCTGATGTCGAGCACCGCGACATCCGGCTGGAGTTCCTGGACGAGGCGCACCGCCTCGCGCCCGGTCGTGGCCTCCGCGCAGCATTCATATTCGGGCACGCTGGCGATCAGGTTGCGGACACCATGGCGGACGATCTCGTGGTCGTCAGCGATCAGGATTCGTTTTTTGATGGGGGACATGATGGTCGATGTTGGCAAGGATGCTCACTCCATAGGGCGAGGAGCGAATCTTCAACCGTCCGCCGAGTTCGGCAAGCCTTTCTCTCATTCCCGCAAGCCCCACGCCTTCGGAAGCGCTCCCCTCTCCCTCCGAGAACCCGGACCCGTTGTCCCGGATTTCCAGTTCGATCGAGGTGTTCCTCCGGTCCAGGGTGATCCAGGCCCGGGTTGCGCCGGAATGCCGGTAAATATTGCTCATCGCTTCCTGGATGATTCTGAAGAGCGTCGTTTCCACCTCGGAATCCAGCCGGGGAAAGTCGGGCATGATCCGGGGACTGACCACGATGGACGTTCTCTTGGTGAAGCCATCCGCGAACCACTCGATGGCGAACGGCAGGCCCACCTCGTCCAGCAGCGGCGGATGAAGAAGGTAGGAAATCGTTCTCAGTTCCAGGCAACAGTCCCGCGCAATCTGCCGGGTCTCGGCGACGATCCTCTGCATGTATTCGTCCCCCATCACCGGCTCGAGCAGGCTCATGTTCATTTCGAGAGCGGAGAGGCTTTGGGCGGTGGAATCGTGGAGTTCGCGGGCGATCTTCCGGCGTTCCTCGTCCTGCAGGCGCAGCAGGCGGCTCGAGAGCGTGCGCAGATGCCGCTCGGAGTCCTGCAGCCGCTGCTGGGCCTGGACCTGGGAGGTGATGTCCGCGGCGACCCACTGGCCCCCGGCGCAGGTGCCGTCGGGGAGAAAATTCGCCCGGAGGGTGCTCCGCAGCCAGAGGCTGACGGCATTCTCGTTGAGGATTTGGTGCAGAAATGTCCCGAGCGGTTTTGCGGGAGCGAGTTCCCCGAACTTTTTTGCCAGCAATTCAAAAGTCGCGGGAGGCAGGCACTCCTTGAGGAAAAAGACCTTCTCCGAATCGTGCGGGAAGGTTCTCCGAAAAACTCCGTTGGAAAAGGTGATGGCGAATCCGGGCGTGAACCGGCAAATGATCTCATTTTGGTCTTCGACGACCGCCCGGTAGTTCCAGTGCGCCCGGTCGAGCTGCAGGGCCAGGTCCTCGATCCTGCGCGCCAGGATGGCCAGTTCGTCGCTCCCCTCGAAATCCAGGCGCAGCGGCAGCTTGTCTTTTTCTTTCTCGACCTTTTTGGTGAGATCCCGGATCCGGTTGAGAATCGTCCGCTCCAGCAGCAGCCACATGACGAGGAACAACGTGCCGCCGGCGAGTGTCAGGATCGTCAAAAAAATCTGCACCGCCTGAAGCCCCCCGACATAGAGCGGGCGGCCCTGGGTGAGTTGGACTTGGCCGATCGGAAGGCCGTTGATTCCACGGATCAGGATATGGCCCACGAGCTCGTTGTCGCCCGTGGCCTGGACATAAAATTCGTTGCGGGCCAGCATGACCAGCAACGGCTCGTTCCCCTCCCCGGTGACATGCACGGCGCGCAGCGGCTTGAAGACAACCCTTGCTCCGAACATCCCCTCGAGGAAGGCGAGGGACTCGGAGTCAAAAATCCTCCCGCCCGCCAACCGCCGCCCCTCGCCGGCATCCAAACAGGCGATGGCCGTCAGCGAATCTCCCATCAGGATAAAGCCGGACTTGGGGAGGCGGACCCCGGGACCGCTGGAAATCCACTGCGGCCAGGCCGGGGATTGCAGAAAGCCCATGCGGGCGGAAGCGTCCCGGAATACCGTGCTTTGGATCTGGCCGTAGGAATCCGCAAGGGAAAGAAAATCCAACTGCATGGCGGCGACCACGCTGCTTTGGGACAAAACCAATCTCCCCCCTTCGGGTGGCTTGTTTCGCTGGAACCAATCGGCCACGGAAATCTCGATCGGCCGGGTTTCCCTCGCCAGCATCAACGCGAACCGCTGGAGGGTTCCGATCATTTCCTGGCGCTCGGTTTCCTGGAATTCGCGAAGAATGATCCTCGCGGTCAGCAGCGCCACCGCCATGCCCAGCAACAGCGAAAACCCCACGAACAACGTGAGGGCCTTCGAGTAAACACTCTGCCCGGGCAACTGCAAAACCTTCGCGATCAACCCTCCCTTTTTCCGGGATCCGGAGGATGCCCGGCTGGAGGAAGTGTCCGTTTCGCCTGTCATGCGCTCAAGGCGGAGCCGCTGCCGTGGGCGGGGAAGGACCTTTTTTCGGGAGGATCACTTTGCTGAGATTGAAGATCGGCCCGTAGATCGCATAGACAAGCCCCCCGACGATAAGGCCCATCATGACGAGCACGATCGGCTCGAGGATCTTGTCGATCTGGCTGGCAATGACATCGAGTTCCTCCTCGTAGTCGGTGGCAATCTCATCGAGCATCTCGTTGATGCCCCCGGTTTCCCCCGCCATTTGCACCACGGCGGCAATCGTGCGGCCATCAGGTCCGAGACGGTGGGATTCCATCAAAAAACTCTCGGGAAGCGAAAGACCGTCGGCAATGTGGTCGCGGACCGCCAGGAAGAACCGCTCGAATTCGATGTGGTTCGAGCTCTTGGCGGCAATCTCCAGCGCCATGGCGATGCGCACGTTGGCATGCAGGAGCAGGGCCAGGCAGCGGAAGCTCACCATCGCCGCGGATTTGCGGATGATGTTCCCGACGGTCGGCGTGTGCGTGAGCGCGATCTGGACCGAAGGCTGCCGGTAGATTTTCGGCCAATACTTGAAAAAGGCGACCAACGCGACGATCGGGATGGCGGCCATCCACGGCTGCTTGAGCAGAATATCCGAGAAGGCCATGAGGATTCTCGTCGCCAGCGGAAGGGCCGCATTCATCGAAACATACAATTTCGAGATGGCGGGAATGAGGGTGAAGGCCATGATGATGACCACCCCGACCGCCAGCACCAGGACGATGCAGGGATAAATCATCCCCGACCGGAGCTTGCGGAGAATTCTCAGGGATTTGTTGCGTCCCTGGGCGATCTGCTTGAACACCGCGTGAATCTGCCCGGATTCCTCGCCCGCCCGGATCAATGCGACGACATCCTCGGTGAAGAGGTCCGGATGCATGGCGAAGCAATCGCTCAGTTTGTCGCCTGTGAGAATGTGATGCGCGATGTCGGCCACCGCGCCGCGGTACCGCGGGGATTTGAGGCGGGCCGCCATGAGCTCGAGGCTCTTGATCGTGGAAATATTGCGCTCCAGGCAGCGGGCCATGCCGCTGAACAGGGAAACCGCCTCATCCAGATCCGGCTTTTTGCCCGTCGCACGGTAAACGGTCTCGTCAAGTCCGACGACATCGCTGACCAGGGCGGATTCATTGGGGGCTTTCCCCGCGCCCAGAACCGCCTTCGTGTCATCATCCGTGTCCACGATGATCTCGGTGGACTTGGAAGTGTAAATGTTCGTGAGGACGACTTTTTTGAGCATGTCCGGAAAGCAGCCTGGGTTGCCGGCATCATGCGCACGATGCCGGGATTCAAGCGATGATAATTTTAGCCCCGCGCGTTCGGGCTTGAGATCGCGTGGTGTTGGGGCAAATTGGATGGCCCGATGGCCGGATGTTACGTCGCATTTCACAAGCAACTGGGAGACCTCGTTCTTCTGGAGCCCGCCCTGTCCCGGCTGCGGGCGCATCATGGCGCGCCTGTCCGGCTGATGACGAGGAACGGCCATGCCGATTTGGTGACGCTCATGCCGGGAGCGGAATTTGCGGGAGGTGTGGCCTTTTCTCCCATGCGCTCGCTCTATTGCTTCGACCCTCTGAGCAAATCGGCGTTCCGTTCGCTGTTGGCCCCGGTTCTCAGGCGTCACCTCGTCGTTCCCGAGCGGGCGGAACTCCGGTGGTATCATCCGCTGGTTTTTCCGCGGCCCTCGAATCCCGAACTCGGAGATTCCTATGTGGCCGAGTTTTTTTGGGCCAACACGCCCGTGCCGGCAAACGGGCCGTTCCGGTCGCCGACCTTGGCGAAACCGCCGGACGATTGGGCGCCGGAGGGGTGGAACGCGGGGGAATTCATCCTGGTCAACCCCACTTCGGGATGGAAAAAAAAGATGTGGACCGCTGACGGTTGGGCGGCGGTCCTCCGCTCGATCGGGGCCCGGTTCGTCCTGACGAGTGCCGGAGCCGGATGGCAACGGCAGCATTGCGAGAAGATCGCCGCCGCGACGGCTTCCGTCATCCAGCCGACGACGTTGAGGCAATTTCTCTGGCTCTGCGCCAATGCGCGGGCGGTCCTGTCGGTGGATGGCGCCGCATCGCATCTGGCCGCGGCGTTCGGCGTGAGGTGCTTCACGCTTTTCGGCCCCACAAGCCTCGCGCAATGGCACCGCCCCGCGCCGGGCCATGTCGCCTTCCAGGCACCACCGGACAAGGACGGAGTCCGAAGCCTGCGAAAGCTGGAAGCGGGACCGGTGATCGAGTCCCTTGCCGCTCTCGAAATCTGAACCGCTCGGATTCTCCATCCCCTCCCTCGTTCCCTGTTTTCTTGAATTCGCGTCAATATCCTTCCACTATCTCCTTTAATGCAGGAAAAGCAGCCAAGTGATCTCGGAGGGAATCCGGTCGTGTCCCCATTTTCAGATGCGGAGAGCCCTGTTTTGCAGAAGCGGCACAAGAGTCGCGTCGCACTCTGGATTTCGCTCGGCATTGTTCTTTGTTTGGTCCCCGGAATTGGGGGATTTTTCCTCAGCCGGTATCTGGGCGACCCGCTTCGCACCTTGGAACCCTTCCCTGTCTCGAAATACATGGAGAGCTATAAGGCGCTTGCCGGCTCAAAATTTCGGGGGAATCTCCGGGTGGAAAACGACCTGGGCTGGAAAAATGGAGTTGGTCGCCTCATGGTTTTTTCGCTCCGGGAGGATCCCCGGCCAATTGTTGTCATGATCCCCCCGAGTCTCGCCCAGATCTATTTTACCAAGGGACAAACGTATACCCCCCGGCATCATAAATCCGGGATTTCGAATGCCTGAAAGTTCTCAGTGAGCAGAGATTTGAGTAAATGCCGGTTGGTTCCACTCAAAGAATCCAGAAACGAATCGATGCCGCCTCGGAAGGATGAGAAATCCGGGGGGCATTTGTTGCGCGGAGCGCGGCTCTTGAGCAACCGCCAGACTCGCTCGATCAGATTTAGGTTTGGGGAATAAGCTGGCAAAAAGAGCCGTTCGATTCCGTTGCGTGCCGCACAGTCGAACACATCGGCATTGCGCTGGTAGCGGGCGTTGTCCATGACCAAGGTGGTTTCTTTCGCCGGGTGTTCTTTGCGGGATCTTCTCGATGGGTTCGCAGACGGTTTGTGCGTTGAGCGCCCCGGTCGTTCGGATGCTCGCCAGATCGCGATCTCTGGTTTCCACCGCCCCGAGCGCGCTGTAGCGTTGCCGCCCACTTCCCGCGCGCACCAGCACACGAGTCAGGCACCGGATCATCCCCAGAGAAATGCTCCGAGGACGAAGTGGGCGGCATCAACGAAAAAAAACGCGCCGTGTGCCCTCGCGGGCCTCCTCGAGGCGCGGGATCAGCTCCTCTTGGAGAATTTTTCTTCAATCTGACAGGCATATCCGCAGTGGGATCATTCCCCGCTTTCGCCGCCGGACAAGGAAAAACTGCCGGGACGCGGATGGTTGAACCTACAAAGGAAAATGAACAGCCGAAAAAAAGCGCAAGACGCACAAAAAGAGAGAGTTGAAAGATGCGAAGCCTTCATCCGAAAGGTGAGGTGCCAGGTCTTTGAGAAGATGTTGCGATCTGCTTGTTTTGTGACTTTTGGCGCATTCTTGTGGCCATGCCAATTGCGGAATTTAGGTTGAAAAACGGCGCTCGCCCTTGGCGGGGCGAGATGTTAGGGTGACCGGATGAAATATGCGTTTCTGGGAGCCGGCAAGATGGCCTTCGCGATTGTTCAAGGAATGCTCCGTGCCAAAGTGTGTGCCGCGGCAGACATCATCGCCTCCTGTCCGGAGCCTGAATTGTTGGAAAATTTGAGGGATGCGACATCCGTCGACGCGGTCGCGTCGAATGCGGAAGCCGCTTCCCCGGCATCGGTGGTGGTTTTGTGCGTGAAGCCGGACGATGTGGGGACCGCGCTCGGGCAGGCGGGAAATTCCCTGGATGGGAAGCTGCTTGTTTCCGTCGTGGCCGGACAGAAAATCGCATCCCTGAAATCCCTCGCTCCCGGCGCCCGCGTGATCCGTGCGATGCCGAACACCGCGGCGATGGTTGGCCGGGCGGCCACGGCTTATGCCTGCGATGACACGGTGACATCCGAAGACCGGGCGGTTGCCGAAGCCGTTTTCTCAAGCATCGGCGAGGTCTATCCGGTCGGGGAGAGTCTCCTCGACGCCGTGACCGGCCTGAGCGGGAGCGGGCCCGCGTATGTCTATCTGGTGATCGAGGCGCTTTCGGACGGGGGGGTCGCCTGCGGGCTCCCGCGGAAGCTTGCGCTGGATCTCGCGGTGCAGACGGTCCTCGGAGCGGCGGAGATGGTCTCCGCCACC
This sequence comes from Terrimicrobiaceae bacterium, assembly GCA_041674265.1. Taxonomy (GTDB): domain Bacteria; phylum Verrucomicrobiota; class Verrucomicrobiia; order Chthoniobacterales; family Terrimicrobiaceae; genus QYQL01. The sequence goes on along the minus strand of JBAYWC010000008.1, from coordinate 32,570 downwards.
TCCGAGCATCCCGCCATTCTGCGGGAAATGGTCACCAGCCCCGCGGGCACCACGATCGCGGGATTGAGGGAACTCGAAGCCTGCGGAGTCCGCGGCGCGTTCCTCGAGGCAGTCCGCGCGGCGACCCTCCGCGCCGGGGAACTTTCCGGAGAATGAAAGCCCGTTGTCCCGGGGACGTGGGGCGACGGTCCCGACCGCCTGCTTGCCGGGGGAATGGCGGGCGGGACGCCCGCTCCTGTCCGCAGAAGTGGCACGGAACGATCACCGGAGTTTGTTGCCGGATTTCTGGAGGGACCGGCGCTGTCCGGTCCGCCTTTATCCACGGACGTCACGGCGGTCGTCCCTCCATTGCTGTTTTCCGATGTTTCCGCCTGGCCTTGGCCGCTCTTTTGGTCGCAATGGCGCAAGGGTTCGCCCGGCCGCCATCGTCGGCCCCGGAATCCAAGGCCTCCGATTCCCGGTTCGTGCCGGGGATTGCCAAAGTGGCCGCGGCCGAGGGGAACAGCGCATTCCTGCGAAAGGACTACGCCGGAGCGCGCAAAGCCTACCAGCGCGTGCTGGATTTGGTTCCGGACAATATCCTCGGCCTCGTCAATCTCGGGGTCGTGGAGTTTTCCTGCGGCAACACGGACAAGGCCGAGGAGTTGCTCGGGAAGGCGGTCTCCCTCCGCCTGGAAAATCCCGCCGCATGGCTTACCCTGGGCATCATCTACATGGACAAGGAACAGTTCGATGCGGCGCTGGCGGCATTGTCGCAGGCCGTCCTGCAGGATCCCCGCAACCCGCGGGCGCGGAATTACCTCGGGGTTGTGATCGGGCGCAAAGGCTGGATCGATGGCGCCCAATCCGAACTCCGCCGGGCCGTGGAACTGGATCCGTCTTACTCCGACGCGCATTACAACCTGGCGGTTTTTTACCTGGAAGAGAAACCTCCGGCCATCGAATTGGCCCGCCGCCATTATTTCCGCGCCATCGATCTGGGAGCGGAAAAAGACGCCGCCATCGAAAAAGCGCTTAAATCCGGCGCGCCAAAGCAGTAGTGTCCCGCCCGTGAAAAAAAATCTTTTGCTCGCAGCGCTCGTTCTTGCCGCCGGAACGCTCACGGCCGCGGAGCCGCCGCCCGTCACCGCCAAGTCCGCGATCCTGTTCGACGCCAACACCGGGCGCGTGATTTTGAAAAAGAACGAGAATGAGAAGCGCCCGGTCGCCAGCACGCAAAAACTTCTCACGGCTTACATTGTCGCCAACGCGGGGGACCTCTCGCAGATGGTCACGATCAAGGAGGCCGACACCAATGTGGAGCCCACCAAGCTTTATGTCCGGCCCGGACAAAAATACAGCAGGGAGCAGCTCCTACGCGCGCTGCTGATCAAGAGCCCCAACGATGTGGCGCGCGCCCTGGCCCGCGACAACGCCGGCAGCCTTCCCGACTTTGCGGACCGCATGAACTCGACGATGCGGGCGCTGGGCGGTTACAGCTCGAATTTCGTCAACCCGAACGGCCTGCCGGCGGACGACCAATATTCGTGCGCGCGGGACATGGCCCGCGTGGCGCGGGCGGTCTATCGCGACCCCGTCCTGCGGGAGATCATCAAGACCCGTTACTACACGTTCCGCTACGACTCGGGGAAAACCACCACGCTGAAAAACACGAACCGCGTGCTGCGCTATTATTCGTTCTGCAACGGGATGAAGACCGGATACACCGACAAGGCCGGGCATTGCCTGATCAGCAGCGGCTCCCACAACGGGAAGGATGTCATCGCCGTCGTTTTTGGCGACAGCAAGTCCAGGATTTGGAATGAGTCGGCCAATCTCGTGGCCTACGGCCTGGGGATCTCCCCGGAGAAAATGAACCGGTTCCGGATTCCCGGAGCCGAATGATCCGTGGCCAGGGCCTATACTCTTGACGTCCCAGCCGGCGGCGGCGGGCCCATCGATTTTGCGGCGGAACTCAACGGGCAACAGTTGGCGGCGGTGACATCTCCTCCGGGAGCCGCGCTGGTCATCGCCGGCGCGGGAAGCGGAAAAACCCGCGCGCTCACCTACCGGGTGGCCTGGCTGCTGGCACAGGGGGTTCCCGCCCGCTCGATTCTCCTCCTCACCTTCACCAACAAGGCCGCGCGGGAGATGCTCGAACGGGTTCGCTCGCTCGTCCCCGGCGCGGCGGAGGGAGTCTGGGGGGGGACATTCCACGCGGTCGGAAACCGCATCCTGCGCCGCCACGCGGAACGCATCGGATTCCGCCAGGGGTTCACCATCATGGACCGGGAGGACCAGGAAGACATGATGGCCAGTGTTCTTGCGCGCGAGGGGCTCGCGACCACGGAACGCCGGTTTCCCAAGGCGGAGGTCCTCGCCGATATCCACAGCTACTCGATCAACACCGGCGCCTCCGCGCGAAAAGTGCTCGGCGAGAAATACCGCTACTTTCTTCCGCTCGAAATGGAAATCGAACGCGTCCGGAATCTCTACGAGGCGAGAAAAAAGGAATCGAACTCGATGGATTTCGACGACCTTCTGTGCAAGACGCTCGAGCTTTTTCTCACAAGCGAGGACATCGCGGCGGACTATCAGGACCAGTTCCGGCATGTGCTCGTGGATGAATACCAGGACACCAACCGGATCCAGGCGGAGCTGGTGGATCGTCTCGCGCGGAAGCATGGAAACATCATGGTGGTCGGGGATGACGCCCAGAGCATCTACTCGTGGCGCGGGGCGGATATCGCGAACATCCTCGATTTTCCCAAGCGATATCCCGGTGCGCGGGTTTTCAAAATCGAGACCAACTACCGGAGCGTGCCCGAGGTCCTGAACCTTGCGAATGCCGCCATCCTTGGAAACGAGAAGCAGGTTCCGAAGAACCTTTCCGCGGTCCGGAAATCGCATCCCGTGCGCCCGGCGCTCGTGTGTCTGTCCACCAACCTCCAGCAGGGCGCATTCGTCGCGCAGCGTGTGCTGGAGCTGCGGGACGAGGGGATCGAGCTTCGCGAAATGGCCGTCCTCTACCGGGCCCACTACCATTCCATGGACGTGCAGTTGGAGTTCACGAGGCGGGGGATCCCTTTCTCGATCACGAGCGGGCTGCGGTTTTTCGAGCAGGCCCACATCAAGGATGTCGCGGCATTCCTGAAATTTGCCACGAATCCCCGCGACGAGGTGGCCTTCAAGCGGATGGCCCGGCTGCTTCCTGGCATCGGCAACAAAACCGCCGAGAACCTCTGGACGCAGACCGTGTCGGCGCTGGCGGGCGGCGCCGATTTCCAGCGCCTGCAGGGGTTCAAAGTCCCGGCCAAGTGCGCCAAGACATGGACACAGTTCGTCCACGCGCTCGGCGATTTGGTTCCCGCTTCGGGGCCGCTGCCGCCCGCCGCGATGATGGAAGCGGTTCTGTTCGCCGTTTACGACGACTACATGAAAACGAAATTCGCGAACTACGACGCGCGGCGCGACGATCTGGCCACCCTCATCGGGTTTGCCGGGCAATTCGAAGCCACGGAGGAATTCCTTTCCCAGCTCGCCCTGCTCGGCGGGGTCGAAACCGCCGACGCTTTTGCCGGGGATGCGGACTCCGAAAAAATCACGCTGTCCACATTGCACCAGGCGAAGGGGCTCGAATGGAAAGTCGTGTTCCTGATTTGGCTCGCCGACGGAATGTTCCCAAGCGCGCGCAGCCTGGAAACTCCGGAAGCTGTCGAGGAGGAGAGGCGCCTCTTCTACGTCGGAGTCACGAGATGCAGGGACGAACTCTACCTGACGTATCCGGAACTCCGCCTCAATGCCGGCTACGGCGACAATTTCCAGCGCCCCTCCCGGTTTCTTTCCGAGCTTCCGGAAGCCCTCATGGAAACATGGGAAGTCGGACCCCCGGCACCCGCGCCCGACAGCGGCCCATTTTGACCTAAATTCCGCAGTTGAACCACTGAATTCAACTCAAAGCCACTAATTGACAGCATGTTGCGAAATAACCATCCATTCGCCTGCGGGGTGGATGACCGGGTTTTCAGAAGTTACTCTCCAACTTCATGTTTTAGTGATTTTTAGCCTGAAGCTCAAAGCCCAGAACAATCGGGAAGCCGCATAAACACTGGGTTTTGCGGCGATTTTGGACTTCCTGTTACTGGCTACTCATCGGGTGGGCATGTAAAAGCGCGAGGGGGTTTTCCTGCAGGGGAGCGGGCTCGGTCTCCTGCTGCCAGCCGGGGCACCGGGAAGTTTTGGCACGATGGTGTTGCGGGTGATGGTGGCGAGGTCTTTGAGCAAAGTCTGGAAGCTGTGATGCGCGAAAAGCCGGGGAGGAGGTTGGGATGGGGAATTTGTCTCAGCAAGGGTTTATCCGGCAGAGGGGGCCAATTACCCGAGGGCATCCATTGGAGGATCGAAATTGTGGCGGCTTGCTGGGCCAAACGACCCGGTTGTCGAGGCTCCGAAATTTCCTTCTGTTTGAAGTTGTTGTGTTTTAACTTCCGCCATTCATTCGCCCGGGCAATGTTCTTTCGCATGTCCGATTTTATGAGCAAAAGCCACAGGCCGTTAATCGAGCTGCAGAAAGTCGCCCGGAATTCCCCACTCCCTGACCGTGTCGCCGCCGTGCTGCGGGGGCGATATGGCGACCATGCCCATTTCAACCGGAAGAACCCGCTCGATGAGCTGCTTTTCATTTTTTGCAGCACGAAGACCCAGGAGTCGTCCTACCGGGGAACCTATGCCGCGCTGCGGGGGGAATTCCCCGCTTTTTCGCGCCTCGCGGAGGCTCCGGCCGAATACATCGCCCGGCCGCTTGTCCCCGGCGGGCTTCACCGGCAAAAATCCCAGGCGATCCGGAGAACCTGCGATGCGATCATCGCGCGATTCGGCCGCCTCACGCTCTCGCCCCTGCAAGGGATGGACGATGCGGCTTGCGAAGCGTTCCTGACTTCTCTGCCGGGGGTCGGGAAAAAAGTCGCCCGGTGCGTGATGATGTATTCCCTCGGCCGAGAGGTTTTCCCGGTGGACACCCATTGCTGGCGGATCGCGCGCCGGCTCGGGTGGGTCAGGCCGACGCAAAAAGACGGGCACTGCGCGCCGCGCGACATGGACCGGCTCCAGCAGAAAATCCCTCCGCCTTTACGTTTCTCTCTCCACGTCAATTTCGTCTCCCTCGGTCGCGAGTTCTGCAAAGCCGGCACCCCGGATTGCGGGAATTGCCCGATCCAATCACTTTGTCCCATGGGAAAAAAGTCGCCCGCGCGATAAGTGCCGGCCTCCTCTTAACTCCCACCCGCGGCGTCAGGTCTTCTTTTTCTTGAGCATGGCGGGAAGCCATGTCCAGACGATCTGGGTCGAGACCGCGTAGTTCCAGACCGCTCCGATCAAGGCCCCCGCGGCACCGGCGAACCACCAGGGAATCGCATGAGCGAAGAGGTATTCGGCGGACTGGACATTGACGATGGCTCCCAGCGCGCAGATGGCCATATAGGCCGTGAGCCCCGCCGCGAGCAGGAATCCCTTCAGGCGGCTCGAACGGAATGTCACCGCATTGTTGACGAGAAAGTTGGAAATCATGGCAATGACGGTGGCGGAAATCTGGGCGGTGACAAATTGGACACCGGCACCGCGGTAAAGAATGCCGAGAATCGACAGGTGGAGCAGGAGCCCGGAGAGCCCGGCCAGCACGTAGAGGACAAAACTCACCGGCACAAGACGTCCGAGCGTCTTGTCCGCCAGCAGGTAGAGATATTCGAGTCCGACGACGACATCGAGCTTGCTTTCCCCATGCTGGCGGGCGCGGAATTCATACGGGAATTCGCGCGTCCGGAGCTCGCGCCCCGTGGAAAGGACGATGTCCAAAAGGATCTTGAATCCCTTGCCGGTCATGTGCCGCACGGTTTCCTCGAACAGCCCGCGGCGCAGCACGAAGAACCCGCTCATGGGGTCCGAAAGCGGCGTGCGCAGAAGGGACTTTTCGATGAACGTCGCAAACTTGCTGACGAACTGGCGGCGCTTCGACCAATTGCTGAAGCCCCCCTCGCCCGTGTAACGGGTCCCCACCGCGAGATCGAGCGCGGGCTCCTCCCGGAAGGCGGCGATCATCTTGGGAAGAACCGTTTCATCGTGTTGCAGGTCGGCGTCCATCACGGCAAAAGTCTCCGCGGAGCTCGAAGCCATGCCCTCGAGGCAGGCCGAAGCGAGCCCCCGGCGCCCGATCCGGCGGATGGCACGGACACGGGGATGGCTGCGGCAGAGACCGAGGAGGACCTCCGCCGATCCGTCGTCGGAATCGTCATCCACAAAAACGACCTCCCAGTCGAAATCTTTCAGCAGCGCATCGAGCCGTTCCACCACCAGCGGAATGTTTTCGCGCTCCCGGTAAGTGGGAACGACAACTGTGACATAAGGTGGCTGGCTCATGAATCGGGCGGTATCGGAGGGGCAGCTCCGGAGAGGCTTTATCCGAAACAATCCGGTTGGTTGAATTTTCCCCAGAAAAAGCCCCGGAAAAAATGCCGGGTAACTATACCCATAGCAATTTCCCGCCAACAAATCCATGCCCGATTTTTCTTCCGAAATCGCGGGAGGGATGAATCCTCTTGACAGGAACTTGGTGCCGGAAGGAGCTTCTGCGGGTGTCACCATCTTCCCATTGCCCGGGTGTGGCCTCGCTTTCCCAGAGGTTCTCCCCGTGGCTGAAAAATTCCGACCCCGCCCTCATCCTTTGCCTGCTGATTTCGTTTTTTTCGGGAATCACGGCGCTGAACTGGGGAAGGTATGACTGCCTGAACCCGGATGCGACCGCGTTCAAGAGCATCAAAAAATGGCCTCCGCTCCATCCCGAGCGCTTTGACAAGCCGCCTCTGCACACCTACATCAACAACACCCTGATCAACGAGCCCAGCAAGTGGGTCACCGGCGCCTGCGTTTTTTTTGGAGCGGACAAAGTGGACGCCGAGAAGATCCGGTGGCAGGCACGGGCTGTCGCCGCCCGGATTCTTCAGGCGATATTCATGCTGGGCTGCGTCGTGTTTGTTTACATGTTTTCCCGCGATCATTTCGGATCGACCTCGGCGCGGGTGAGCGCCTTCCTGCTCGCGACCTCGGCCAGTTTTCTGTTGAACAAGATCTTTTTGACGGCGGACACCACCTTGATCTTCTGGATGCTCGCCAGCCTCGTGGCCAGCGGACGAATCCTGAAAAACGGGGGGATGAAGGCCTCCCTGCTGGCCGGCGCCTTCGCGGGTTTCGCCACGGCGACCAAGTACAACGGTCTGGCCGTTGCGCTCGCCATCCCGCTCGCGCACATGCTTTATCGGGACAGCCGCGGCGCGCTGGGCTTCCTGAAGCGCCCCGCATTTTGGGCCGGGGGATTTGCGGTTCCGATCAGCTTTCTCATCGTAAACCCGTATTGCATTTTGGATTACAGGAAGTTCGCTTCCGACTTCATGTACAACTACTCGGTCACCCCGATTTATGACGGGCAGACCACGGGCAGCGGATACGGGGACTTTATCGCGGCACTTCCGGAAATCTTCGGGTGGCCGCTCTGCCTGCTTCTGCCGGTGCTTGGGATCTGCGGGCTGGTTTGGTCGGTTCGGAAAAACCCGGGATCCGCCATCGCGGCGACGGCTCTTTGTCTGGCGGTGTCCGGGCTGTATTTCTGGAAGATCGGGGGATTCCCCCGCATCGAGACGCGCTTTGTGCTTCCGGTAGCGCCATTTCTCCTCCTGCTGGCGGCTCCCGGCTGGGAATTTCTCTCAAAGTGGCGCGTGGCGGTGATCGTTCCCGCCCTCGCGCTCGGCCTCTACGGTCTGGCGAGCGGGTATGAGATCACCCGTCAATTTACCCAGGACCCCCGCATGTTCGCACTCGGGTGGGCGGATCAGAATTTTCCCGCCCGTTGCAAAGTCGAGGCCAGCACCGGATCCCCCCAGTGGAAGTGGATGGTTGGAAAGAAGGTCTCCGTCGTCAATTTCCCCATCGGCCTCGACCGGAACCGGCGGTTCAGCGAGTCGCTCAAAGACAATCCCTGGGTCCAGGACAGGCTCAAAAAAAACCTGTCCCTCAACCGCCCGGAATTTTTCACGCCGGCGGAGCTCGCCGCGCGGAATTCGGATTTCATCACGGTGGATTCCCAGAACCTGAAGGATCGGGTTGCCGCGCCATTCTTGAATGAACTCCTCGCGGGGGCTTACGGATACGAGGTGGTTTTCCAGAAAGAGGCCCCGCCGCTCCCCGGCTGGGTTTATCCGACCGAGCCAAACTGCCTGCGCATGAAATTTTATATCCTCGGAAAAAAGCGGAATCCGGCCGCAAATTGAAGATCGCCGGCTACTTTTTCCAGACGGTGACCCGGTTTTGGAGGAACTCGGTATTCCTGGGATAAACCCACCGCGGCAGCTTCGGCGAGGTGCCATCCCAGACAATCCGGTAGCCGGAATTTCCTTTCAGAAGAGTCTCGTGAAATATCCGCGTGCTTTTCTCGATATCGATCGTGGACCAGAATATCCACCCCGGATTCCGCTTGCCGAGCGCATCCGCCGAGAACCACTCCAGCCCGGGCGATTGATTTCTTCCCGGGGCCGCTTTCATCACGTCCTCATCCGTGGCGAAGCGTTCGGCGAAATTTTCCCATCGGTCGATCCCCGAGGGAATCTTGTAAAACACATAGTCCCTGTCGGGAAGATCCCCGAGCCGGGGAATCGAGGCGCTCACTTCGACGACAGAGCCGGAGGGGATGTGCTTCCGCGCGTAGGCAATCAGTTCATTTCTGGGATCCTTCCGGAAAAGCTCCCCCACCCACCAGCCACAGGCGAGGTTGAAAATCACGATGGCTGCGACGACCGGAGCCGTGATCCAGCGGATCCGCATCATGGCGCCAAAACCGGCTGCGCCCAGAAGCAGAACATAGGGAGCGGAGGGCAGGACGAAGCGGGTCTCCATCCGGGGAAATGAGCCGATCTTCCACGCGTAGAGGCCGCCGACAACGAGAGCCAGGAGAAACAGCTTCCAGGCCGGGGATTTTTTCAACGAACCCAGAACGACCACCAACCCGACCGCCATGCCCGCCACGATGAAACAAATCCCGGGCCATCCGAAAATTTCAAAGTAGGATTGGAAATAATACCCGTATCCGTCGGGCCTGGTCTCGCCACCATACACGGGAGTCACTTTGTAATTGAAAAGAAAATCCGCTTTGAACGACGGCCAGTCGATGAGCGAATACGGATTGCCAAGCACAAATCCGATGGGAACCGAAATTCCGCAAGCCCAAGCGGCAGGGCGCTTCAACGACGCCATGACGGGATTTCCGCGGCTGGCGATCAGGTGCGCGACCGGCAACGCGGCCGCAACGGCCAGCCCATTGTATTTTGTGGCGGCGGCCAATCCGGCAAGAAGACCTGCTGCGACAGACCAGCCCATTGTCGGGTTCCGCGAAATGGCGGTCGCACACGCAAAGGAAGCCAGCATCATGAAAACCACCGCCAGATCGGTCGTCAAAAAAACCTGGTAGGGAACGAATCCGGCCAATGTCGCAAACAACAGGGCGGCCACGCGCCCGGACACTCTTCCAAAGAATTCACGGGCCAACGTGTAGATCAGAGCCACACACCCGGAAAAAAGGACGAGATTCCAGAACCTCGCAAGCGCCAGACGCAACTTGAGATAGAAATCAAAACGCTCTTTCTTCGGGATCCAGAAAAGGTTGGAAGCAAATGTCTGGGCGGGAACCCTCGCCAGAAAATGATTCATGTAACTATAAAACGGAGGTTTGACAAAAGTTCCCGGATGCAGAAGGGGACGCTGCTTCGCCAACATGTCCTTCAAGGCCATCCGATCCAGATTCAGACAATCATACGTCCCCCAGAAAAATCCTTGCGCACCGAGGGCAATGCCGAGAAGCAGCGCCACGGCCAGCCAACTGTCCCGCAAATAGCGAAAAGCCCGGAAAAGAGCCGATTGGCCCGCAACACACAGCGACAGGAAATGCTGGAACAGTCGGCTCATGCTATTTTCAAGCCGGCGTGGCTTTCCCATCGGCGTTCCTGCCCTGAAACAGTCGGCGCAAACCGCTTTCCACAATGGAAAAAACAACCACAATCCAACACGCGATGGTCAACCATGCCAGCCAGCTCTGCAGGGACAGATAACGGTCGATATCGAAGGAGTGCACAAAGGCCACTGTCATCGCGCTGAGGAGCGCCGCCGCCGAGACAAGGGAAGCTGCCAATACCGGTCGTATGTGGTCCCGAAACAGAAATGGGGCAGCCACAAGGAGAAGAATGCCGGCCAACAGGGAGGACGGATAGAGGAATCCCCCCACCACGCCGGCTTTCTTCAGCCATTTGGGACCCATGACCTGGCTGCCGGGAAGTTGGGAAGCAAGAGCGGCGGTTTCGATGCCGGTTTGTGAGCAACTGCGGACCAGATCCCCGGGCAGGCCCGGATGGAGGGTGTTGGGGCACTTCGAGGAGATCGAATAAAGTTTTTTGAGATTCCCGGAGGGACGGCACATGTATTTGGGATCTTGGAACACTGCCGCCTGAAGTTGTGAGAGCCATTTTTTGAGGAAGCGGTCCGGAAATTTCGCCATTGCGGAGAAGAAAGACCGGAAATAGAAGGCTTTTCTTTCCTCCAGCGTCGAAACATTAGGAATGACGTTGAGAGTTTTTGAGCCAAACATGAGGTAATCCGGGTTGTGGCCCAACAGCCGGTAGGCCCCGAGCGGGTTCCGGCTTTGCTCGATGCCCGCCTGCAGGCGGCTGCTGAATTCCGCCTCTTCGGGAGTGGCCTTTCCGGCGTTCACCTCTTCTTGCAGATAGTCCGAGATGATATTTGCATGGACGGCAAAAAGGAGCATGGGAAGGAAGGCTTTCGAGGCGTTGTCCGGTTTCCATTTCAATGCCGCAGGGACCGCCGCCAGCAACAAAAGGGCGAGAAGACTGCCCAGAACAAGCGGGGCGGCAGTCCAGCGGATCGGTCGTCCGCGCCGACGAAAAAGGGCTCCAATCCCCAGCACAAACGGACTGAGAAGGATCGCGAATCCCCAGCTCGGCTTGAGGTTGTAGGCAGCGACCGAAAACAGCATAGCTCCGGCGCCGCTGGCAAGGACGAGCCCCGGCTTTGACCTGCTCCCCGCCGGCCAGCGTGCCTTGATGAAGGCCATCAGGCACAGGAGTTGCAGCGAAGCCGCGAGGGGAAAAACGGCCTCCGGGCGGACCTGCAAACCGAACAGGACGGTTTCCGCGCTGACCAGATAGAGCCCCACCGCAGCCAACCCGGCCAGGGGGGCCAGAAAGTCCCTTGTCCAGTTCCGGGGGAGGAAGGAACTCCAGGCAATCCAGATTCCCATCCAGACGACCGCTGTCAAAAGCGAGGCCAAGTGCTGCATGACGACAATCGACCGGAGGTCACCGGTGGTTTTGAGAAGTCCCAGTGTCAGGACTGGATAAAGAAATGAGCGGCCCTGGGTTTGGAGCAGGCCATGCCCCGAGAGCTGCGAGAGAGCCGGATTGAGATACCCCGGCGTGTCGGGATCGAATATCGGAGTCAGCGGCTGGGAAAACTTCTGCTTCGCGGCGGTCGCAAGGAGGAGAAAAAACAGAGCGGCCACAATCCATCGAAACATCCGGGCAGGCGCGATCGGCTTCATTTCAAACGCCCTCCCATCCCCGCGGGAAAGGCCGGCGGATGAATGCCAAGGTTTTTCAACGCGGAAAAATCCGGCTGCGGATTGGCTTTTGCAAGTCCCACAAGATTGTCCGCGGAGAATGGGAGCCGCACCCCGCATGTGCCAAGAATTTTCAGACCGAGCCACGCAATCCGCCAGGGAACCGGGATGACAACCGGGGAGCGCTGCGCGGTAGCCGCCAGGATTTTTATGATTTGGGCCAGGGTCATCGGCCGGGGATGCGCGACGGAATAGATTCCAGTGGGGATCCTTCCGCTGCCTGCTTCAAAAACGAAACCGGCAAGGGTTTCCTGGTGGACCAGATATTGCAGGGCGTTCGGACAGGGAACCGGGAGCATCGGAAGTGTGCTTGCGAGCCGGAGGAGCTTCCCAACCATTCCGCCGGAGGCGGCTCCATAGACAAGGCCGGGTCGCACGACCACGCCGCCCGATTCCAGAAAATCCTTTTCCACGACCTGTTTCATCCGGCCATACATCGAGCGACAACCAGCGAACGAACTCAGGGACGAAATAAAAACCGGTTTCCCGACGCCGCTTTTCACAGCGGCGCGAAGAAGCTTTTGCGAACCTCCGATGTTTGTTTGACCTGCGGTCGAGGCATTCCGGGGGCGCATGTCCCACGCCGCGTGAATGAAGCCGGTGGCGCCGTCAAACGCCGTGGAATCCGGTTCCTCCGGCAGCCGCCATTTTCTCCCCGCTTCAGAACCCGGCTGCCGGACGGTCCAACCCGCATTTTTGAACGCATCGGAAATTGCGCCGCCGACATAGCCGGATGTTCCGGAGATCACCGCTTTCATTGTGAACTGGTGAGGGCAAGCGATGCGATCCGGTGCGCGTTCGCCATTGCGCTGAAAGCGATGGTTGTTCCCGGAATCGACGGCAACACGGAGCTGTCGGCAATATGGGTTCGCTGGAATCCCGGCAGCCGGCCGAGAAGGTCCGTCTGGTGATTCCGGGGATTTTTCGACATGGGGAAGGTTCCCCCGCAATGGAGCCCCCGTCCGGGAGCGCCGACTTTCACAAAGGGCAAACCGGGAATAGCCCGCAAGTGAAGGGCATGTCTGGAAAACTTCCACAACACATGCCTGCGGAACCTCGCGCTGGCGGGATTTGCAACGCCCCGCACGTGAAGACGTTCCCCTCCCCCGCCCGTCCGGCGCAGACGAAAAACGAGCTTGGCCGAGTGGTCGGAGTGCAGGAAAACCTGGGCGATCAGCATTCTGGAAAGCACGGGCGGCGAAAACCGGCGAAGAGGTCCCAGCATTGCCGCCACCGACGAGTCGATGATGTCGCTGTAACTGTAGATCTGGGCATGTCCCGTTTTTCCTTCCAACACCGGGTCCACCAAATCCACGAAAATCTGACTCAGCGTTTGAAGACGCTCTGAGCGCACATCTCCGGAGCCCGCGATGCGGAGAAGGGGGAACAGAAAATAGTGGCTGTCTTTCCCTTCGACCGGGACGTCGAACATCTGCAACGAAGACAGCACGATGCGGGTGGTGGGGATGACACCGGCTGACAGAAACAGCCGGGAAAACCTGGCATGCCGGATTTCGCCGGATGGAGCGGACCACTCGACTTCCACGGCTCCCTCTTTTTCCTCAAACCGGCGCACCAGGCACCCCGGGCGATAATCCACTTTTCCTGCCGCGATCCATTTGGAAAAGGGATGGGCGCTGCTGAAAATCAGATCATACGGGCAGCCGTGCATGCAAAGCCCGCACTTCCGGCAGCCCTTCCTGTCGGCGTTGTCCTCCGCTTGAAGGGCCAGTCTTGCCATGCCAAAGTTCATGCCTGCTTGGCAGAGGGAGGTCTCGTGATGTTTCAGATCCGCAAGCAGCCCCGCAGCCGACCTGCTGAGGGGAAGCTCCTGCAATTGCTCACAAACACAGGGGAAAAGGCGGTCGATGGCATCTCCCGGTTCCCCGGTGGATCCTGTCAACCGGGCAACGGCACGGTAGTGGGGCAGGAGTTCCTCCACACCGAACGGCCACCCCCGGATATCGGCAGAGCGGTAGGGCAGGATGGATGCCCCCCAGATATTGCTCAGCCCCCCGAAGGCAAACGAGGGAATGTGGGCCATCGACTCGAACTCCAACCCATTTTCTCCCTGCGGGAAGCGGGTGGAATAATCCGAGCCCATCTGCATTTTGATTTCCAGCCCATCCGGGGTGCAGCGATAATCTCCGCGCGCGCGCTTCAACATCTCCGGAGCCCAATCCCCGGGATCCCGCATCGCAAGTTCGCGTTTCAGCGACTCCCGTTCCGGTTCCAAGGTCTGGCCGACATCAAGAACAACCGGGCGGATTCCGGATTCCACAAGCGCGTGGACCACGCCCGCCGCCGCCGCACCGGAGCCCACGACTCCCACCGGCAATTCACTCATCGATGGAGTCCCTGCCGCACGAGCCGGTGCATTTCGTTGTGATAAACAAGCTGGGTCTGAAGGATTACGCCGATGCAAAGGCTCAGGGCAGCCATCACGGCCAGACCTGTGGCGAGAACGGCCAGCGGGACATGGTAAACCCATTGGTAGCAGATGTAATCCAGTATGGGGGCCAGCCCGGCGCCAATGGAGCAAAGTCCAAGGATCGCGGCAAGGCCCCCGAAGAAAAGTGCCGGACGGTAGTCCTTGCTGATGGCCACAAAAGCCGTGAGCACAAGGAGGCCGTCGCGGTAGGTATTGAGCTTGGAGACGCTCCCCTCCGGCCGGGCACTGTAGGGCACATCGATTTCATCGACCGGATACCCTTTGGAAAGCGCCTGCAGGGTCATTTCCACTTCAATCTGAAACCCTGTGGCGTGCAAGGGAACGGTTTTGACAAACGCGCGCGAAAAGACCCTGTAGCCGCTGAAAACATCCCGGATCGGACTGCCGAATGTTTTGCGGATCAGTCCGGAAACGAGGTGGTTGCCAAATTGGTGGAGCGGTCGGTAAGCCGAATGCAACTCCTCGGCGGGCGTCATCCGCCGTCCCACCATCATGTCCACGCGCCTCTCCCGTGCAGCCGCCAGGAGGATCGGGGCGGCTTCGGGGGGATAGGTGGCGTCTCCGTCCACCATCACATACCAGTCCGCATCCACGACCTCGAACATGTGTCGGACGACATTCCCTTTGCCGGGCACCGGCGAGAACGTGACTCTTGCCCCGGCTTCCGCGGCGATCTTGGCAGTCTGGTCGCTGCTGGCATTGTCGAAAACATGAATCTCCGCGTCGGGCAGCGCGGCGCGGAATCCGCGGACCACATCGGCAACAGTCTGCTGCTCGTTGAAGCAAGGGATCAGAACAGCAATGCGTCCTGTTGGAAGAGAGGAATGCTCAGGGTTCATAGTGTTTGGATTTCTGTGAAAGACACCGGAGGCATTCGAGATCCCACGATTTTATTTTTTGAAGCGAGCGATCAACCCCTTCGCCGAGAAATCGGACGACGGAAGAAAACCCATGAGTTGATAAAGCACACACAACTTTTCAGGCTAACGGCGTGCCGGCAGCCTCTCAACCCCAAAAAACAGGGTGCCCCAGAGTTCGGTTCGGGAACGACTTGCCTCGCGTGCGACGAAATGGGCACCCCGTCCTACGGAATCGAAGCGCACCCGTTCGTGTATCGGGTCGCACAGGCCAAATTGAGTTACGCCACTGACCCCGAACGGCTCATTTCTAAAGCGGAAAACGCATTTGCGTTTGCTCGCAAGGCAAAGGCGAACACAGAGCATTACCCGGAAATCATCGGAAAGTGTTACGGAGTGGAGACGCTGGATTATCTGGACCGTTTCCGCCAGGCCGTCGAGATTGAGCAGGACGGTTCACCCGAAGCCGGATTGCTTTGGATGGCACTGGTTTCCTCGCTACGGATTGTCTCTGAAGCGGGCACAGCGCCGTGGCAATACGTGTTGCCGGGCCGGCGGAAGACTGTGCCGCCGTTGCCTGAAGTTGCTTTGCACAAGGCGGTGCAGATGATTGCTGCAGATATCCGGTTCATGGCGTGTCGAGCCAAGCCGCTGGCGAAGCTACGTGTGGATGATGCGCGCAAGTGCGCAACGGTGCCGGATGCATGGGCAACGCTGGTCATCACATCGCCGCCATACGCGAACAATTATGACTACGCCGACGCCACTCGCTTGGAGATGGCGTTCTTGGGCGAGATTCGCGGCTGGGGCGACCTTCAAGAGACGGTTCGACGACATTTGGTGCGCGCCTGCTCTCAGCATGCCCCCCCCAAATCTGTTAATCTCGATAAGGTATTGGCAGAGCCATTACTAGCGCCCATCCGCGACGAAATTGTGTCGGTCTGCCGCGAGCTTTCGTCGGTGCGATTGGAGCGCGGCGGTAAGAAGACCTACAACAACATGATTGCCTGCTACTTTCTCGATATGGCGCAGACGTGGACGGCTCTTCGCCGAGTTTGCGCCTCACCTTCGGAAGTCTGTTTTGTAATCGGCGACTCCGCACCTTATGGGGTGTATGTGCCGGTCGTTGAAAGCACTGCCGGATTCGGAGTGGACAGAGATCGCCGTCACTCTCGAAGAAGAAGTGGTCGAGGAATTGAACGCATTCTTGCTCTCCTTGGAAGCGAGCGTAACGACGGAGATTACTCAAGTCTTGGTCTGCGGGCTTTTTGGGAGGCGTGCAGAAGTGTCGAGCGTAGCGAAGGCCATCGAATGGATTGAGCATTTTGACCCGTCCAAAGTCGAAACGACAGTCTTTGATAAGTTCGAAGTGCTCCTTCGATTTAAGGATGGTCGGGAGATCGACGGTCGCTCATTCCCGAATAAAGACTCTGCTATTCTCTTCCTGCGGCAGTTTCTCCCAGAGTGACGACACGTTTCTGACGCGCCGTTCGCCAAGCACATGCGTGATGCGCTGGGGGGGGCGACAATCATCGGAGCTGGATTTCGGGCATTGCCCCGATCGTGCGCCGCGCTTGCCTGCGGGGAACGCGGCTGCTAGAACCCGCGCATGTTCATTCCTGTTCCTCATTTGATCGTCCAACCCGACGACGGGGTTGCTCCTGTCCTCGATTTCATCCGGCTGGCCCACAAGAGCCTTCTCATCAAGCAATTCACGTTCAGCCAGCCCGAGCTGATGAAGGCGGTCGTCGAGCGGAAGAATGCCGGCGTCGCGGTCCGGGTGATGCTCAACCCCAAGCGGTCCGGTGGCGACCGGGCCAATGACGAGACGTTCGAATTCTTCAAGAATGCGGGCGTGGACATCAAGTGGGCGAGCCCGAAATTTTATGTGACCCACGAAAAATCGATCGTGGTGGACGGGCAGGCCGCGCTCATCGCCACGTTCAACCTTTGCGAAAAGTATTTCACGCTCACGCGGGATTACGGCGTGATCGTGCAGGATCCCGGGAAAGTTGCGCAGGTCGTGGAGGGATTCGAGGCGGACTGGGCGGAGCGCGACGACTGGCGGCCTTCGCCCGAATCGGGACTGCTCTGGAGCAACAGCAATTCCCGCGAGGCGATGTCGCGGTTCATCGATTCGGCGAAGCACACCCTGGAAGTCCAGCATCCGAAATTTGTCGATGCCACGATCCTCGACCGGATCGCCGAGGCCGCCCACCGCGGCGTCGATGTCCGGGTGCTTTGCGGCGGCAAGCACGGGATCAGCGATTGGGACATCCTCGACACATTTTCCTCGTTGCGCCTCATGCATCGCTCCGGGGTCAGGGTCCACAAGCAGAAGAACCTCCGCCTTCATGCCAAGCTTCTGATCGCCGACAAGTCCCATGCGATCGTCGGATCCATGAACATCGACCGCTCGGCGTTCGATCTCCGCCGCGAACTCGGAACCCGGATCAACGATCCGGGAGTCGTGACGCGCCTGCTCGCGGTCTTCGAGGGGGACTGGGAATCCTCGCATCGCTACGACGCCCCCGATCCGCTCGATCCCTCGCTGCATCACGAAAACGATTTTCCCCACGATCCCGACCTTGTCCATGAGTGAGAAGCCCACCCTTCCCGACCTCGCGCTGACATTCAACCACATCGCGCTGGCTTCCTTCGGCGGCGGCCTCTCCGCGTGGTCCCGCGAGGTTCTTGTCGTCGAGAAGAAGTGGATGGAAGACGAGGAGTTCCTCAGCGCGGTGACCATGTGCCGGATCCTTCCCGGGGCCAACCAGGTCAATCTCGCCGTCTTTGTCGGCGTGAAATTCCGCGGAATCCCGGGTGCGCTCGCCGCCGTCTTCGGGCTCACGCTGGTTCCGGTTCTGATCGTCTTGGTGATGGCGTATTTCTACTTCCAGTTCCACCAGGTGCCCGCCGTGGCGGGAATCCTCAAAGGCGCGGCCGCGGCGGCGGTGGCACTGACCCTCTCGATGGTTTTCAAGACCGGGCGCAAGTGCCTGGTGGGCGTGATTCCGGTGCTTCTTTTTCTGGCGATCTTCCTGATGAACGGCATCATTCGCTGGCCGCTTCTCGCCTGCCTGTCCCTGCTGGCCCCGCTGGCCGTCGGCTGGGCCTGGCCGAGGGAGAAAAAACCATGAACGTCAAGACGCTCGTCCAGATTTTCCTGCTCTTCAGTTCGCTCTCGATTCTCTCGATCGGAGGAGGCAACACGGTGCTTCCGGAGATGCACCGCAAGGCCGTGGGCGGCTACCACTGGCTCACGGACAAGCAATTCGCGGACGTCTTCGCCATTTCCCAGGCGGCCCCCGGACCGAGCATCCTGATCGTGACCATGATCGGCTACAAAGCCGCCGGCATCCCCGGGGCGATTCTCGCGACCGTTGCCATGATGATTCCCGCCGGGGTGCTGGTTTACCTCGTCAGCCGGGTCTGGGAACACGCAAAAAATTCCCCGGCCCGCAAAGCTGTCGAGAAAGGATTCGCCCCGCTCACCGTGGGTCTCATTCTCGCGAGCGCATGGATCATGAGCAAAGCCGCCGACCACGACTGGCGCGCCTACCTCCTCACCGGTGTCTGCACCCTCATCTTTTCCACAACCAAAATCAATCCCCTGATCATTGTGGCGGGGGCGGGATTGATTGGCTGGCTGGGCTGGGTGTGAACAGTTTTCACTTGCTTCATCCGGCGCAGAGCGTAAGGAAAGACCCTGCCGATTTTTCATCCTACCAGCCGATGAGGGGATCCCCATCATCCGGCCGACCCACAGTGCTTTTTTCCGCAAAATGTCTTCGCCTGAAGCCCCATCTCCTCCGCCTCCCCTCTCATTGAACGACCTCCAGCGGCTTCCCCTGGACCGCCTGATCGCGAGAGCCGACATGGTCGAATTGCGCGCGCGTCCCGATGCGACCCGCCATCATCTTGTCCTTGACCAAGCCCGCCGCCAACTCCACCAGGGCGGCATCCTGACCGGAAAGGGGCTGCTGGAAAAAAGCGGCGATGCGGGGGTGATCCGCTGGACGGCTTTCGATTTGAGGCCCGGGCCGGAAGATATTTTCGTGCCGGCTGCGATGATCCGGCAATACGGGCTGCAGCCCGGACTGATGCTGGAGTTCACGATCCGGCTTCCCAGGGATCGCGAGCGCGGGCTCGTGGTGGGCGAATTACAGAACATCGAGGGTCTTCCCGTTTCCGGCTGGAAAGTCCCGGTGGAATTCGAAAAGCTCACGCCTCTCTTTCCGAATCGGAGGATTTTTCTCGAGACGCCAAACAACCCCGAACTGGCCGCAAGGGCTGTCGATCTCATTTCCCCACTGGGCATGGGACAGCGGGGGCTCATTGCCTCGCCGCCACGGGCCGGCAAAACCATCATGCTCCAGACGCTCGCCAGATCGATCCGGAAGAACCACCCCGATGCCGCCCTGATCCTCTTGCTGGTGGATGAGCGGCCCGAGGAAGTGACCGACATGCGGCGGGCGCTGGATTGCGAAATCTATGCCTCGACATTCGACGAGCCGGTCACCCGTCACGTCCAGATTTGCGAGGCTGTCTCCGACAGGTCCCAGCGCCTGGTCGAGCTCGGACGGGACGTGATCATCCTTCTCGACTCGATCACCCGCATGGCCCGCGCCTACAACAATCTCCAGCCCCGAAAAGGCCGGACGATGAGCGGCGGCGTCGATGCCAAGGCGCTTGCCAAACCCAGGAAATTCTTCGGCTCGGCCCGCAACGTGGAGGAAGGCGGCAGCCTGACGATCCTCGGGACCGCCCTCATCGAGACTTACAGCCGGATGGACGACCTCATCTTTGAGGAGTTCAAGGGAACCGGAAACATGGAGCTGCACCTCGACAAATCGATCGCCGAACTCCGGATCTTTCCCGCCATCCACATCGTGAAATCCGGGACCCGCCGCGAGGAACTCCTTTTCCACCCCGAGGAATACGAGCGCGTCGTCCAGCTCCGGCGGCAACTTTCCGAGCTTCCCTCCGCCGAGGCGATGGAAATTCTCGCCTCCAACCTCATGCACACGCGCTCGAATGCCGAGTTGCTCCTGACCGGGCTCCGGGGAGTCTGAACGCCATGTCCCGCTTCCTGGTCAGCCTTCTGGCGACGGCCTGCCTCCTCGCGGTTTGGGGGGCTTTTCAAATGGATGCGCCCGTGCGCGGGGCGGTTGTCGCTTCCCAGGGCAAGGGCTGGAAAAAGTCCGCGGACCATCGATTTCAATCCTCCGTGAGGGTCTTTGGTGACTGGCCGGCGCTGATGGCGGCCGGTCTGGTGGCCCTGACCCTGGCCCGGCTTTTGAAAAGCCGCCGGTGGATGCGGGTGATCGCCGCCGCGATGATCGCTTCCACGCTTGCGGGAGTCGTGGCGAATGCCTCGAGGCTGACCACCGGTCGCACCAGGCCCAAGGAGAGCCCGAAAATCGAACAGGGGTTTTATGGACCCCGGCATGAGGGACAATGGCTCATCGGCCGACCGGCCTACAATTCCTTCCCTTCCGGCCACACGGCCACGGCGTTCGGCTTGGCCGCCGTCATTGTCTATGCCAGTCCCGCAGTGGGAATTTTTGCCCTTGCCGGAGCCGGGCTCGTTGCCTGGTCGAGCATCGCGATGGGCGCGCACCATCCGTCGGATGTCACCGTCTCCGTGATTCTCTCGTTCCTCGTCGCCTGGTTCGTCTGGCGGTGGATGAGGGGGCCGGGCGGCGGGTGGATCGAAAAGCTGACGCGCCTTCCTGCCGGGGAAAAAACCTGACCCGGATAAAATCACCATTTGAAAGTTTGCCGCTGCGGATTCCCCAACCGCATTTTTCTCCCGGTCACTCCCGCCTTCGGGCAGAAAATCCAAAAGATTGTCAAGGATAGCCTTGACGCAGAGGCTCCGGAAAATCAAGTTGTTTGTCTCGACAGTTTCTCCCGCCACTTGGCGACGGGGGCGGGGTGGGGCTGTCATTCCAATTCAACACTTTACCTCAATTCGAACCCTTATCTGATGTTTGACAACCTTCTGGGATTTTTTTCCAACGATATCGGCATCGACCTCGGAACCGCCAACACGCTCGTGTATGTCAAAGACCACGGGATTGTGCTGCGCGAACCCTCTGTCGTTGCCGTCCAACAGGGCACCAACCGCGTGCTCGCAGTGGGGGATGAAGCCAAGCGCATGCTCGGCCGGACTCCCGGCAACATTGTGGCGATCCGTCCGCTCAAGGACGGAGTGATCGCGGACTTTGAAATCACGGAGGCGATGCTCCGGCACTTCATCAGCAAGGTCCACAACCGCCGCCGCATGGTCCGCCCGCGCGTCGTGATCGCGGTTCCGAGCGGGATCACCGAAGTCGAAAAGCGCGCCGTGAAGGACTCCGCGACCCACGCGGGGGCCAGGGAAGTTTATCTCATCGAGGAGCCGATGGCCGCGGCGATCGGTGTCGGTCTTCCGGTGCAGGATGCCGCCGGCAACATGATCATCGACATCGGTGGCGGCACGACCGAGGTCGCCCTCATTTCGCTGTCCGGAATCGTCTTCAGCCGGAGCGTGCGCGTGGCCGGTGACGAGCTGGACGAGGCGATCGCCAACTACATGAAGCGGGCATACAATCTGATGATCGGCGAGCGCACGTCCGAGGAGATCAAGATCAAGATCGGTTCCGCCTACAAGCTGGAGAAGGAAGTCAGCATGGAAGTCAAGGGACGGGACCTGGTGGCGGGCCTTCCCAAGACGATCTCCATTTCTTCGCAGGAAGTCCGCGAGGCCCTCTTGGAACCGCTCTCGACAATCGTGGACTCCGTCCGCATCACCTTGGAAAGATGCCCTCCCGAACTCTCCGCCGATCTTGTGGATCGCGGGCTGGTGCTGGCCGGAGGAGGGGCGCTCCTCCGGGGACTGGATAAATTGCTTGCCGAAGAAACCGGGCTGCCCGTGCATGTCGCCGAGGATCCCCTCAGCGCCGTGGCCGAAGGCACGGGGCGCGCGCTCTCGGAACTGAAGTTCCTCCGGGCGGTTTCTTCCGAACGTCCGCACCCGTGATCGCACGGGGCCTCCGCCCCTGAACCTGCATGAAGAAGCTCCATATCGTGCTCCTGCTGGCCGTGGTCGCAATCGCCGTATATCTCTCGGCGCTCCCGCCCGGCAAGATGCAATCCCTGCAGGGCGGCTTCCTCTCGTTCCTCGCCCCCTTTCTCCGCACGGGTTCCGCCGTGCAGGAGCAAATCGGCTCGATGGGCAAGGGATTGAAAACCCTCGATGAGATCGAGGCGGACAACCGGAAACTCAACGAGGTCAACCGGGAGCTTCTCACGACGAACAACCTGCTCCGCGAAATCGAAAGCGAGAACAACCGCCTGCGGCTCGCCCTGGATTATCGGGAAAGGTCGGTCTTCCGGCTTCTGGCCGCCCGGGTGATTTCCCGTGACGCCTCGACATGGTGGAACACGGTCAAGATCAACAGGGGGTTCGAGGATGGCCTGGAAACCGATCAGCCTGTCCTGACCGAGGTGGGCCTGGTGGGAAAGGTCACCACGGTCACGAAAAACGAATCGATCGTCGTCCTGATCACCGATGAAACCTGCCGGGTGGCCGCCAAGGTCGAGGGCACGCGCGAACAGGGCATCCTCTCGGGAATGCGCATCCAGGACAGCGGGACGAGCGGCGAGCTGCAACTGAATTTCCTCACAAAGAATGCCACCCTCGAACCGGGGCAAAAAGTTTACACCGCCGGCATCAGCAACGGGGTTTTCCCGTCGGGCATCCTGATCGGCAAAGTCAAAGAATTCCGAACACGCGCCCTGGACGGCCAGGCGCTCGTCGAGCCGGCTGTGGACATTGCGCAGACCGAGGATGTGTTCGTGGTGGTGGGGGCGAAATGAAGGCCGTCATCGGCACCCTTGCCGCCTGCATCGGGGTGTTTTCCGCCTTTCTGCTGCAGCAGGCCCTCCCGGCCATCCACGTGTTTCATGGGGCCCGTTTCGTCTTTGTGCCGATGATCTTTTGCTATGCGGCGATGGGGCTCCCTTTTCCCGCGATGCTTTTCGTGGCGTTCTGCACCGGCCTGCTTTCCGATCTCATGTATCTGCACGTGGTGGGAGGCCGGGTTGAAATTGCGCTGGGGTGCTCTATCGTCTTCTTCGTGATTTACGGAAGCATCGCCAACGGGTTCAGGCCGTCGTATTTGCGCGGTCACTGGTGGCCGGTGATTCCGCTGGGCGTGATTTGCACATGGGCTTTCCTCCTCATGCAGTTCGCCATGATCTCGCTGAGGCGCGAGGAATTTGTCTTCGACGAGGCGATCCTGTGGCGCCTGCTCGCGCCCGGCCTGCTGGCCGGGCTCTTCGTCCCGATCCTCCATGCCGCAGTGAAGCCCTTTGCCGCTCTCATTCCCGAGAATCCCCGGCACGCCGGGAAATACTAGGCCATGAAACGCACCCGGTCCACCGTCCGCATCCTGGTTCTCGGCCTGATCATGCTGCTCGCGCTTTCGGGACTCGTTTTCCGTCTCTGGTATGTGCAGATCGCGCGGGGAGCGGAATACACGGCGCGCATCGGCAACCGCTCGCAGGTCTCCGTGAGGATCCCCGCGGTCCGCGGGGAAATCCTCGACCGGAACGGAATCAAGCTTGTGGAAAACCGGGCGAGCTTCGAGGTCGATTTTTATCTGCCGGATATGGTGCGGGCCTATCGGGAATCCAAGGGTTCCGTGCCGATGGTTTCCTACCGGGGCCGCATCCACAATATGCCGCGAGACCTCGAGGAGGCCGATGTCGTGAAAATCGTCTCCGAGGAGGTGATCCCCCGCCTGGAGAAACTGGGAATCGCGGAAGACTACAACGCCAACGCCCTCCAAATCCATTATCGAACCAATCGGGAGGTTCCCTACAGCTACCGGCAGGATCTGGATTTTGGCCAGATGGCGGTCTTCTCGGAAACAAACCTCGGCCTGCCGGGGGTGAACGTCACGGTGAAGCCCGTGCGCTGGTATGTTTACGGCTCGCTGGCCGCCCACCTCCTCGGTTATGTCGGGATGCCGAACGACCTCGACAAGCTCCCGGATCTCAAGAATTTCAATTTTTACGAACCGGACATGGAGGGGAAGGCGCAGATCGAGCTTTACTTGAACGAGGTTCTCAAAGGCCGGCCCGGAGCCCGGGTTTTGCAGCGCAACGTGAAAGGGGTCATCGAGGGGGAAGTCGATCGGAGGGAACCCGTGCAGGGGGACAACGTGTTCCTGACCATCGATGCCCGGATTCAATATTTCGCCGAGGAAGCCCTTCGCCATGTCGGGCGCGGCGCGGCGGTTGTGGTCAACCCGCTGAGCGGCGATATCCTGGCCATGGCGTCCGTCCCTTCGTATGACCCCAATGTTTTCATTCCCTCGATCGGCGCCCTGGAATGGAACGAACTGACCAAGGACGAAACGAATCCGATGCTGAACCGGGCGATCAGCGCCTACGCACCCGGGTCTTCCTACAAAATCCCGATCTCCCTCGCCGGCCTGCGCGCCGGGGTGGGGAACCGCACCTTTACCTGTTCGGGTGGGGTGACCTATGGCGACAAGTATATGAAATGCTGGATTGCCGACAAGGGCCGGTCGCATGGCACGCTCGGTCTCTCGGATGCGATCAAGCATTCCTGCAACGCATTTTTCTACCAATACGGAAACGCCGCGGGCATCGAGCAGATCGACGCCATGGGAAACATGCTGGGGCTCGGTCAAAAATCCGGCATCCCCCTCTCGGGCGAGGCGCCGGGCGTCCTGCCCGGGCCGGATTGGCTGGCCAGCGTGAACCCGGCAGCCCGGTGGACCTCCGGTTTCACGGCAAATACCTCCATCGGCCAGGGCGATGTCCTCGCCTCTCCGCTTCAAATGGCGATGGTCGCCTCCGCCGTGGCCAATGGCGGCACCGTTTACTACCCGCGGTTGATCGACCGGATCGTCGCTCAGGATGGCACCGTCGTCTCTCAGGACCCTGCGCGCGTGCGGAGCAACCTGATCACGGACGCCGGATTGACCGTTGAACAGGTGGAAAAAGTGCGCCGGGGCATGTGGAAAGTCGTCAATGAAGGGGGCGGGACTGCGGGGCGTGCGAGGATCAAGGATATCGAGGTCGCCGGAAAAACCGGAACGGCACAGTTCACGCGCTCCGGGGTGAAAGACAATCATACCTGGTTCGTTTCCTTTGCGCCCTACGAGGCGCCCCGGTATGCGGTCGTGACATTTGTCCAGGGGGCCAAGTCCGGCGGAGGGGTCGCCGCCCCCATCGCGGCGAAGATCCTGGAAGACATCTTCAAGATGGAGAAGGGGGAGGAGATCCCCCAACTGGCCGCCCTCGAGCCTGCCAAGGGGAACTTCCGCTTCGTGGAAAGCATCGACTTCGGTCGTGACATCCCGGCCGCCACCACCGTTGGCGACGATGGCGAGGCCGACGTCCCCGCGGATGCCGCCGTGGGCGCCAGCCAGGAGAACAGCCCCGCCGCCCAACCGAATGTCCGCCAGCCTGCCGACGATCGCGGGCGCGTAAAAAACCAGCCGGGCAAGCCGAATGCCCTCCAAAAATTTTTCAATTTCCTCGGTGGGAAAAAGGAGAAGAACGCCGGCGGGAACCGCCAGCCGAAACCCCCTCCCCAAAACCGCCGTTGAACAGCATCACCCACGCGTGCCCGGCACGCCAACAACAGAAACCCTTCAAATGATAGACACCGTAAAAAAAATTTTGGGAATCCGCAAGAAATCCACGGGGATCAAGCTCATCGTCAGTTGCGAGCGACTCGAGAAACGGGTGGCGCTTCTCGAGAACAACAAGCTTGAGGAATACACGATCGAGCGCGAGACCGACCGCAACATCGTCGGCAGCATCTACAAGGGCAAGGTCCGCAACATCGAGGCGGGGATCAAGGCGATGTTCGTGGACATCGGGTTCGAGAAAAATGCCTTCCTCCAATTCTGGGACGCCATCCCCGCCGCTCTCGACAGCGGGATCGAGACCATCAACCGGGGAGGCGAGGGAAAGAAGAAAAAAGCCCCGCGCATCACGCACAAGGATGTCCCGAACATCTATCCCGTCGGATCGGATGTCCTCGTCCAGGTCAAGAAAGGCCCCATCAGCAACAAGGGGCCGCGCATCACGACCGATATCAGCCTCGCCGGCAGGTATCTGGTTTTGATGCCATTCAACGACCAGTTCGGTATTTCCCGGAAGATCGACGATCCCAAAGAGCGCGAGCGCCTGCGCAAGATCCTTCGCGAGCTGGAAGTTCCGGAGGGCATGGGTGTGATCATGCGCACGGTCGGGGCCGGGCAACGGGCCCGCTACTTCGTGCGCGACCTCAGCATCCTTGTCGAGCAATGGACTTCGATCCAGGCGGGTCTCGAGGAAAAAAAGGCGCCCGCGTGCCTGTTCGAAGAACCCGACCTGATCGACCGCACGGTGCGGGATTTTCTCACCGACGAAGTGGACGCGGTCATCGTGGACGACGCCAAGGCGGCGGAGAGAATGCAGGCCCTCGTCGGGCATGTTTCCAAGCGCGCGAAAAAATCCATCCAGCACTACACCGGCGCGCAGCCGATTTTCGACTGTTTCGGCGTCCAGGCCCAGATCGATGCGGCCTTTCACCGCCAGGTCTGGCTCCCCTGCGGAGGGTACATCGTCATTGATGAAACCGAGGCCATGATCGCCGTGGACGTCAACACCGGGCGGAACAAGGGAGTCCGGGACATGGAGAAGACCCTCCTCCAGACGAATCTGGAAGCGGCCGATGAAATTTCCCGCCAACTCCGTCTCCGCAATATCGGGGGACTGATCGTGGCCGACTTCATCGACATGAAGAGCCGGAAGGACCAGCAGGCGGTCTATCAGCGGGTCAAGGAACACCTCAAGCGCGACAAGGCCCGGACCCATGTGCTGCCGATCTCCCAATTGGGCTTGATGGAAATGACCCGCCAGCGCGCCAACGAGAGCCTGGCCAGCGCCATCTTCGTGCCCTGCCCGCATTGTCATGGAAAAGGACTGATCAAGAGCCCGATGACCATGAGCGTCGAACTCCAGCGCGCGCTGCACTCGGTGATGCGCAAGCATCAGGACAACGTCCACGAAATCAAGGTCACCGTGCATCCCGATCTTCTCAACCGCCTGCGGACGGACGACGAGGATCACCTCGTCGAAATCGAGCGCCGGTATGCCGGCCGGCTTTCCTTCCGTTCCGATCCCACATTCCACCAGGAAAAATTTGTGATCTCGAATGCCATTACCGGCGACGAACTGAAGCCCTGAGCGGGCGGGCGCACCGGGACGGTGAGTCCGAACATGCTGCCGGGAATGGGAGATCAATACTCGTTTCTTGACGGCTCCTACCCCTCGCTGTTCCGAAGAAAGATTCCGAGCGATTCGAGTTTTTTGACGGCTTTCGGGTCTGTGGCGGCAGCGCGGAGTTCGAGGGTTCGCGGGGCGATTTCGCGGCATTTCTCGCCGAACTCGTGAGTGAGCCGCCGGGCGGTTTCCTCGTCCGGCACCGTGAGGATGAGCGAGCGGCGGACTCCGACGTCGCGGCAGACCTTGAACCAGTCCCGGATCTGGTGGCGCACATTTTCTGGCAGCGGCTTGCTGGAGAGGCGGGACAAGGTTTCGAGCACTCCGGCTGCGGAGTTTCCGAGCCGGGCGGCTTTCAGAATCGAGGACTTGGTCAG
This sequence comes from Terrimicrobiaceae bacterium, assembly GCA_041674265.1. Taxonomy (GTDB): domain Bacteria; phylum Verrucomicrobiota; class Verrucomicrobiia; order Chthoniobacterales; family Terrimicrobiaceae; genus QYQL01. The sequence continues at coordinate 4,880 of JBAYWC010000008.1, read as the reverse complement.
TCGGAAAAGTGAGCCGATCCGGTGTCCGCAACGTTCGGCAAACCCGGCCAATTCGGCCTCGGCCAGCGCGCCAGGCTGCATGAAGACGATTTCGAAGTTCGGTTGGACGACGACGTTCGCTGTGTGATCGGCGAGGGTGCCCGGCGCCCCCTCGCCCCGGAGCAGGTAGTTTCCAGTTTCGTTGAGCGAGAAGCCAAGATGTCCGTCGGGCGAGCGACCGAGGCGCACGCCCCCGAGCGGGATGAGGCGCGAGAAAAAGAACTCCGCATGAAAGTTCCGAAAAATCTTCCCTCCGTCATCCGCCGCCGTGGTTTGGCGGTCGGTCGCCGAGTCGAGGAGGGTCGTGTCGGGTCCGACACCGGGCGGCATGGAAGCCTGACAGTGATAGTCCAGCCAGTCCTCAAGCAGGAAAAACCGCCCTGTTTTGGCTTGGGTCCAAACCGCCTCGATCCATGCCGGGCCGTCCACAAGTGTCGCGCTGTAGCGTTTGCCATGGAAGAGCAACAAGGGGCGAAAAACCGAGCGGCCCGGAACGCCATTCGTAATAGGCTTTGCCCACCGGCTTGCGATGCTTGCGGAACGCGTCAATCAGTGTTTGCAGGCGGTCGGAAGCCGGCTGTCTCAGCCAGTCGCCGCCAGCTTTTGTGATTGAAATCCTGCTGGAGCTATTTGAGATAAATTTGAGGCTGAGCAGAAGCGCGAGCCCGAGGCGGGCTTCTCCGGGAAACCGGCTGCCGACGGGCTCGGGCAGATCTCCGAGTGCCTCCATGAGTTCCCGACGCGCCTTTTCAAAAAGGTCGGTGCCCCACGAGTTTTTTTTGACCCGCAGCGGCTCCGCCAGCGCGCGGGCCGCGACCAGCGAAGCATCTTCCAGAAAAAACGGCGGCACGGAAAACTCCTCGACTGGCTGCGGCTGCGGCTTCGCCACCGGTGCGCGATGCAGGCGGTTTCCGATGCTCGGGCGAATCCAGAAAACCGCCTCATACGAATCGGCGCGCAGAGCGGGAAAGAGAAGGAGATACCGCACCGCCGCCTTGAATGCGTCCGCGGTGGTCCGGGCGTCCACTCCGGGCGGAATTTCGCCGCACAATGTCCGCAGAGGCAGCGGGGCGGGCGAATCGAAGGCCATCTTCACGAGGGAACGCGCGGCTCCGGCAACGGCATCGGAGGTGAGATAGGTGCGCTTGGGCACGCATTCCGCCCGCCGGAATCCCCTCCACATGCTCCGTCTCTCCCGTCGGACCTCATCCCGGTTGTAGCCTTTGTAGGCTTCCTCCCATTGGCCCGGATCCGCGCAGTCGAGAAACGCCCGAAGCCATGCCTCCGAGCTCACAGGCACTTGCGAATCTCGAAACCCGCAACGCATCCGGTCCGCATCTTGGCGGACGAAATGCTTGTCCACGTATTCGTCCATCTGCTTGCGTTCCGAGGGCGGGGCGAAGAGCGGAAATTTTTCCATCTGGATCGCGACCGAGGCGTCGGGGAGGTCGATGGAAAAGTTTGCGACCTTCGAGACGACGAGCGCGCGGAGATCTCCCCGCCGGAATTTCTCGTAGAGCCCATCGCGTATCGCCTGCGGGGTCGAACCCTTGATGACCGGGAGTCCAAGCTCCCCGGAAAACCCGCTGATCTGCTCGACATACATCCCGATGATGAGCACCGGTTCGTCCTGGTGGCGGACGAGCAGTTGGCGGATGATCCCCAGCTTGTCCGGGTTTTCCGACGCGATGCGGAACTTGTTGCGGGCGGGGGCGACCGCGTAATCCATCCGCAACGCCGGCGCCATCGGCAGGCGGATCTCGGTGCAGGTCGCCCGCGCGATCCAGCCCTGCTTTTCCATCTCCTTCCACGGCACATCGTATTTTTTCGGACCGATCAGGGCGAAGACGTCGTCCTCTTTGTTGTCCTCGCGAACGAGCGTGGCCGTGAGCCCGAGGCGGCGGCGGGCCTGGAGCGAAGCGGTCACTTGAAATACCGGAGCCGGCAGCAGATGGACCTCGTCATAGACGATCAGCCCCCAGTTCCGCCGGTCAAAAATCGCGAAGTGCGTGAAGTCGGCCTCTTTTGAAGTCCGGTGGGTCAGCATCTGATACGTCGCCATCGTCACCGGACGAACCTCCCTCGTGTCGCCTCCGTATTCCCCGATGGCGTCCGCCGGGATGTCGGTTTTGTCGAGCAGCTCGCGCTTCCACTGGCGGGAGGCGGAGACCCCGGTCGTCAAAATCAGCGTCGCTTCGCCGACCATCGCCATGCACGCCGCCGCGACGATCGTTTTGCCCGCGCCGCACGGGAGCACGACGACACCGGAGTCGCCGCGCGCCCCGCCCCCTCCAAAAAAGCACGCCGCCGCGGCGGCCTGGTAATCGCGGAGCGCAAACCCCGCGCCCGACAGCGTGAGCGCGCGCAGCGAGACCGCGAGCGGATCGCCCACGGCATATCCGGCCAGGTCCTCGGTCGGATACCCGAGCTTGATCAGCGCCTGCTTGAGCCTGCCGCGATCCGGCGGTTCGACCGCGAACGAGACGGAATCCAAACGCTCCCGCAGGAGGGCGTCGAGGGATTTCTGGTGCGCCAGTTCCTCCGCCAGAGGCAGATCCCGCGCGGTGAGCACCAGCGAGGAACCCGGGCGCGTGAGCTTCAGCGCCCCATAGCGCCCGGCAAAATCCGTGACGCTCGCCGCGATGTGCGCGGGCAGCGGATACTTCGTCAGCCGTTCCAGGGCATCCATGATCCCGGCGGCATTTTCCCCCACCGCGCAGGCATTCCAGATCGACAGCGGGGTGAGCCGGTAGGTGTGGATGTGCTCGGGCGACTTCACCAGCTCCGCAAACCGCGCCAGGGCATCCCGCGCCTCCTCGTAAAGCGGGTTGTCCACTTCCAGCAGGACCGTGTGGTCGCCCTGCACGATGAGCGGGTTCAGCGGGTTGGACGCGGGCATCTTCATTCACGGACGGTGCGGACACTCGGGCGGACACGCAGAGTTTTTCCCCCGGTTCTTCCCGCACTCGACCGGCTTGATCCGCCGCCCAACCGCCGGACAATCCCGGAACTTGTCAATTTTTCCCATGCCGCAAAGTCCGCTGACTGCTCCACCGGTTGGCAAGGATGAATAGAAGCAAACTTTTCAGCAGGTCGGCCAGGCCCACCCAAAATCCGCGCGCAAGGAAAGAAATGAGTGGGGTTGGACGCAGCCCGATCCAATTCGCCGCTGGCCCATCTTTCTTCGCCCTTGGGGAGCCGGAGAAAGACGCCATAATGATCGTATGAAGACTTTGACAATCACGGAAGGACGTGGACGGCTCGGGTATTGGCTCAAAATGGCGACACAGAGCCAGGATGTGGGGTTTGTTTTCGAGGGAAAGATCGTCGCGCTGCGTCCCGTGGGCGTGACTTCCGACGACTACGCGTTGCGGGAATACGGTTTGACACCGACAGAAATGGAAAGGGCGGAAAAGAAAATCGGCGCGGAGATCAAGGCGGCGGCCCAGCGAGGGGAAATGACGCGGTTCACCGGAGAACCGGATGATTTCCGTTAAGCTGTCCAAACGGTTCAAGAAAATCGTGCGGTCGGCAGGGCGGGAGCGCGAAGTTTCCGAGACGCTCAAACTGGTGATCGAGGGATTTGGAAATCCGCACGCCCACACCGGCCTTTCCATCAGGAAACTCGGCAGGCACGTTTACGAGTGTCGCACACGTTTGGCTTGGCGGTTGATTTTTGTCGCGGACAAAGGCTTGCTCTCCTTTGATTTTGCCGGGGACCACGACGAGATACAAAATGACTTGCGCGGCAAACGATATGCCCGCAGAACTCACTGCGGACTTGGCCCACCGCAAAAACCGGGGGAATTTGACCGGAATCTTCGGGAAAGCGGAAAGCTCCTGCCAGAAATGCAGCGGCTTTTTGTCCCACAGAGTTGACAAAGTATGGGACAGAGCACAACTTGCTAAGCCAACCAGAAATCACCAATGGCCGAAGGAATCAACGTCAGATTTGCAGGGGCACTGCAACAGTTCATCCGCGAGCGGGCCGGTGCCAAGGGGCTTTACGGCTCGGCCAGCGAATACATCCGCGATCTTGTGCGGCGGGATTATGAGCGCGAGGAGAAGCGCAAATGGAGCTGGCTGCGCGAGGAGCTCAAAGCGGGTGCCGGGGCGGACGAAAACCAATTTGTCCCGCTGGATGCGGAGACGGTCCTTCGGAAAGCCAAGGCCCGCCGGGCATCCCATGCCCGCTAAAATCTTCGCGGCAGCCGAGTCGCGGCTGATCGAAATCTGGGACTACACGCTGGATAAGTGGGGAGAGAAACAGGCTGACGCCTATGTTCGGGGGTTGGTGGCAGCGATGCACTCGCTCGGTGGAAACCGGCACCTCTGGCGGAAGCTTCCCGACAAGACTCTTGCCGGGATCTGGTTTGCCAAGCATGAACATCATTACATTTTCTTCCGCGAGATTTCCGGCGGGACAATCGGTGTCATCACCGTCCTCCACGAAAGCATGGATCTGCCCGCAAGGATCAAGGATGTCCGGTCAAGCTGACAGATTTTCGGTGCAACAAATCTCGCCGCGACGACTTCGACGAATCTGGCGCAGATTTCAAATCTCCAGCTCGGAAGAAATAGCTCAGGTCACCACCCGCCCCAGCCGGCCCCGCTACTTCCCAAATGATTGAATAGCCCTTGAGAGTTCCTGAGCGAGAAGAGGGTGGAGGGATGCCGGCTTCATTGCGGGTTTGCCGTCAGCTTTCACTGCGAAAGTAGGCATGGGGTCAGTCCTCTGGACTATAGGAATCAAGCAATTTCCAGCTTCGTTGAGTTTTCCAATCGAATTCCATCCGCTGTCCCACATACCAAAGACCGTAGCGTAGCGTCCTCACCGATTC
>JBAYWC010000007.1:0-47456 GCA_041674265.1 Terrimicrobiaceae bacterium | reverse complement strand
CTGCATGGTGAGCGCCGGGGCGGGGAACAAAAAAGCCTTCGGCCTGGACCGGGGCTCGAACAACTACTCCGATCTCGCCCACGCCGAGGTCGTCATGCTCTGCGGGACGAACGTCAGCGAGACCTTTCCCACGCTCACGCACTGGATCTGGCAGGCCCGCGACAACGGGGGCAAGCTGATCGTCGTCGACCCCCGCCTCACCCCGATCGCCCGCACCGCCGACCTCCACCTCCCGATCCGTCCCGGCCGCGACTCCGCCCTCTACGGGGCGATCCTCCACCAGCTCATCAAGCGCGATTGGCTGGACCACGAATTCATCGCCAACCACACCACGGATTTTGAGAAAGCCCAGGAGGCCGTCGCCACCTACGATCTCGACTGGGCGGAGCGCACCACCGGCATCCCCAAGGAAAAGATCCTGCGGGCGGCCGAGATGTGGGGGCCGGCGAAAACCAGCTTCCTGCTCCACGCCCGGGGCATCGAACACCACAGCAAGGGCGTCGAAAACGTCCTGGCCTGCATCAACCTCGTCCTGGCCACCGGACGGATTGGAAAGCCGTATTGCGGCTATGCGACCATCACAGGACAGGGCAACGGCCAAGGAGGGCGCGAGCACGGGCACAAGTGCGACCAGCTCCCCGGCAACCGGGATATCGAGAACCCCGAACATCGGAAATACATCTCGGGCGTCTGGGGGATCGATGAAAAGGACATGCCGGGCAAAGGGCTCACCGCCTATGAAATCATGGAGTCCATCCACCGGGGCGAGATCAAGGGCCTCCTGAGCATTTGCTTCAACCCCCTCGTCTCGCTGCCCAACAACAACATGATCCGGGAGGCGCTCGAAAAACTCGAGTTCTACGTCGCCATCGATTTTTTCCTCAACGAAACCGCGCGCCACGCGGACATCATCCTCCCCGGCTCGCTCCATGAGGAGGAGGACGGCACGGTCACCACGGCGGAGGGGCGCGTCGTGCGCATCCGCAAAGCGGTCAGCCCTCCCGGCAACGCCCGCAGCGACACCAGCATCCTTCTCGAACTGGCCGACCGGCTCGGGGCCAAAAAGTTTTTCACCTACGACTCGTCGGAGGAGATTTTCAACGAGCTGCGGGTCGCCACGAAAGGCGGGACGGCGGATTACTTTGGAATCAGCTATCAAAAAATCGAGGACAACATGGGGGTCTTCTGGCCCTGCCCGAGCGACGACCATCCGGGCACGCCCCGGCTGTGGGAGGACCGGAAATTCAAAACTCCGGACGGCCGGGCGCACTTCCATGGGATCGCCTACCGCGATCCTGGCGAGCTGACCGATGACGAGTTCCCCGTCATCCTCACCACCGGGCGAGTGGTTTCCCAGTATCTCAGCGGCACCCAGACCCGCCGCATCGGAAAGCTGGTGAACCAGTATCCCGAACCCCTGCTGGAGATCCATCCCGCCCTCGCGGCCAAATTCGGAATCAAAGATCGGGAGCTGGTGCGCGTCTCCACCCGGCGCGGATCCGTCGAGTTCCCTGCCCAGATTGTCGAGACCATCCGGGAGGATACGGTTTTCGTCCCCTACCATTGGCCGGGCAAAAAATCCGTCAACCAGCTCACCTCCGGCCACCTCGATCCGGTCTCCAAAATTCCCGAGTTCAAAGTCTGCGCCTGCAAGCTGGAACCGCTGGGCCGGACCGCTCCCGGCTCTGAAGAAACCAAGGCCTGGGCCAGCGCATGACGACGACCACGTTCCGCACCGACCAGGAGTTCTTCCTGGATCCGCAGCGCTGCATCGGATGCCACGCGTGCGAGATGGCCTGCGCCGAATGCGAGACGAACGGGCAGACCCCGATGATCCACGTCGATTACGTGGACCGCTTTCTGGACACCCAAACCTCCGTGCAGATCTGCATGCATTGCGAGGATCCGGTTTGCGCCAAAGTCTGCCCCGCCGTCGCCATCGAGAAGGACGAGTTCGGCATCGTGCATTCCGCGAAGACCGACCGCTGCATCGCCTGCTCGAACTGCGTGAACGCCTGCCCGTTTGGCGTGCCGAAGAAAATCGAGCCCATGGACCTGATGGTGAAGTGCAACATGTGTTACGACCGCACCAGCGCCGGTAAAAAACCCATGTGCGCCACGGTCTGCCCCAGCGGAGCCCTCACCTACGGCACTCGCGAGGAGATGGCCGGCCGTCGCCCCGGCAGCACGCCGGTCAACACCTTCAAATTCGGAAACCAAACCGTGAAAACCAAGGTCAACATCATGATGCCAAAAGGAGCGACCGATCTGGTCGTGGACGCAGAATTATGAACCCCTCATTGCCTCCCAAATCCGCGACGGACGTGGATTTTCCCATCGAGCGCGCCGAGGCCGAACACGTGTCGCGGCGCGAATTTGCAAAGTTCCTTTGCCTCGTCTCCGGCGGCATGGCGGTCGGCAGCGGATGGGTGGCGATCAAGGACAAAATCTTCCCTCCCTTTCGTTTCGCGGGGGATTTTTTTGTCTGCAAGAAGTCCGATGTGCCGTTGGGCGGCAACCACGCCTTCACCATCGAGGGGGCCAAAATCCCGTTCATCCTCATCCATCTCAAAGACGGCTCGTTCCGTGCCTACGAGCAAAAATGCACGCATCTCTCCTGCGCTGTCTATTACTCGCCCGAACACGACAAGATCGAATGCCCGTGCCATCATGGCTTTTTCGATGCCAAAACCGGACGCGTCCTGCAAGGCCCGCCCCCCCGCCCCCTCCCGCACCTCGAGGTCGTCATCAAAGGCGATGACATTTATGTCCGGGAACCGGAAGTGGAAAACCCTGGAGACGCTGAAGCTCCGGGAAATTCTTGAAAATGTTTGCCGTCCTTACCCTCCACGCCTTTGAGCCTTCGCGGTCCAACCTGTTTTTTCCATGAGCAACTTCCGCGACGCCCAACGGCAGGCCCATCCGAGCAAGACCAACACCCTGTCCCTCGGCATCATCTGCGTCCTGATCCTGATTCTCAGCATGCAGATCTGGTTGCTGACGGCTGCTCTCAACGAATCGCTCGACGGCAACAACGCGGTGAAATGGCCGGGGTTCTGGGCTTCGATCGCGCTCTTTTTGAGCGGAGCCGCCCTGTTGCGCTACCTGCCCGGTCCAATCCGGCTGATCCTGCGTGCGCCTGCGCGCGAAGTGTTCCGGAACGAGCCGCTTGCCTGGCGGACGTTGGCCATCAGCACCGTCTCGCTCGCCCTGGCCTTCGCGGTCTGGTTCATGTGGTCGGCGATCCCGCTGCGCCTCAATGACGCCGGATTCCATTTGAGCCGCCAGCAACTCTTCTGGCTCACGGCCACTCCGGTTCTTCTCGGTTCGCTCCTGCGGATCCCCTATGGCCTGATCGTCTCGACCTTCGGGAGCCGGCGCAGTTTTTCCGCCGTCACCCTTGCCATCCTCCTCCCGTGCCTGGCGACCGGCTTCGCCGTGATGAATCCTGCCACCCCGTATTGGGTGTTGCTGGCCTGCGCCGCATTCACCGGCATCGCCGGGGCAAACTTCGCCACCTCTATGGGGGTCGTCACCCTCTGGTTCCCCAAGCAGATGCAGGGCACCGCGCTGGGCGTCAACGGCCTCGGCAACCTCGGCGTCACCATCGCTCAATTCACCATCCCGGCCGTGATTGGATTCTCCCTCTTCGGTCTCCTGACGACCGGCGGCACCGCAAAGTCTTTCCATCTGGAAAACGCCGCCTTTGTCTGGATTCCGTTCATCCTCCTCTGCGCGGGATGGATCTGGTTTGGCACGAAGGACTTTCCGACCGAACCGAAGTCCCTCTCCTCGCAGCTCGTGGCGGGAAGGAGACCGCACACCTGGGTGCTCTCCTGCCTTTATTTTCTGACCTTCGGATGCTTTGTCGCCATGGGGGCGTCGCTGCCTCTGATCATCACCTCGGTTTTCGCGAATGCCCCCGGAGGAGTTCCCAACCCTTGGAGATTCGCCCCTTGGGCCGTCGCTGTGGCCACGGTCATGCGTCCGATCGGCGGCTGGCTGTCCGACAAGTTCGGCGCCGGATTGATCTCCTCGATCTCCATCGGGGCCATGGCTCTCGGCGGATTCAGCCTCTCCGCCTTCCTGCAGCCCGACCAATTCGGCGGGTTCTTCGCGGTGATCCTCGCCATTTGCGCCGCGTCCGGTCTCGGCAATGGAAGCGTTTTCAAAATCATTCCTCAGGTGCTGCCCAAGGAAGCGGGAGCCGCCATTGGGATTGTCAGTTGCCTCGGAGCCCTCGGCGGTTTCGCCCCTCCACTCCTCCTCGGCTGGACGATGGATCACCTCGGCACCCCGGCCCTCGCTTACACCGGCATGGCGGTCTTCGCGCTGGTCTGCTTCCTCGTCAACGGTTGGTTCTACCTCCGCCCGAATTCCCCCTCGCATTGTTGAGCGGCGTGCCGCTGGCACCGAAAATCTAACCCACAATCAGCCTCTCTCGGGCACCCAATGGCTGGGAAAGGCAAACAATACCGAGCCTATAAATTACATGTTCTGCCGGAGAAAGAGGTCTTCCCTGTTTACATCCGGAGAAGGGAAAAGCTCCTGCACAAAGTCCGGCGGGTCGCTTTTTGGGAGATCCGGGATGTGCTGAATGGGATTGCCGGATTCCGGTTGACGCGGGACACCGCAAGTGGGATTATCCCACCATGACAACGACGGCGGACAGCAAGAAGCGGATTGTGTTGCCGGTGGCGAGGCCGGGCGATGTGTTCGACATTCAACGTCAGGGGGAAGGTCATTTCGTGCTCCTGCGCCTGGCTCGACCGGAACCGGAAGCTCGATTGACCCGTGCCCAGTGCCTGCGGGCGATTGGGGCCGCGCCACTGCATCCGAAGATGGACTGGGCGACGCTCCGTGAACTGACTCGCGAACCATGATGCTGCTGGACACGAATGTGCTGATCTACGCGTCCGACGAGAAGTCGAGGCACTGCCGTTGGGCTCGGCGCATGATTGCCGAGGGTGTTTCCGGTGCGGGAGCCGCCGTCAACGCGGTCAGCCTGGCCGAAGTGTGCGTGGGGGATGCCGAGCCGCAAACCGTGGCCGACCGGATCCGGAGTTGGGGCGTGGCCGTGCTGGACGTTCCGGCCGCCGCCTCGGAGGTGTGCGCGCGTGCCTATCTGAGTTACCGGGTGCGCCGCAAGGCCGACTCCGGCAAGGAGGCGCCCGCCTTGCCTCTCCCCGATTTCTTCATAGGCGCCCATGCGCAAATCATGGGTTGGCCGCTGGCGACCGCTGACGAGTGCCGGTTCAAAACGTATTTCCCGGCCGTGCCGCTGAGAACGCCTCAGGAGAGCACGTCCCCTGTGGTTTAAATATTTTCCCCGGGGCTCAGCGCTCCCCGTGTTCCAGCGACCAGCCGGTCTTGAGGCCGACAACAAACCATCCCAGAGTGAGAATCCCCACGGCGAAGATCGTGTCACCGATCACGCGGAGCCAACGCAGCGTCTCCATCGGTCCGTTTTGCAGGAATTCCGCGGAGCGGGCATACCACATCCCGTGTTCGACGCTGGCCCAGGTCTGCAGGAGACCGACCGGCAGCAGGGAAAGCAGCACCATGAGAGCCAGCCCGATATTGATGGACCAAAAACTGAAGGACAGCGCTCTGGTTTTCCATTGCCGTTTCGTGGCGAGCCCCTTCAGGCAGAAAAGCATGAGCCCGATGCCCAGCATTCCGTAAACCCCGAACAACGCGGTGTGCGCATGCACGGCCGTCGTGTTCAATCCCTGCATGAAATACAACGCGATCGGCGGGTTGATCAGGAAGCCGAAAAGCCCGGCCCCGACCAGGTTCCAGAATGCCACCGCGATGAAAAAATAAATCGGCCAACGGTAAGCCGCCACCCACAGGCGTGCGCGGGACAGGGCGAGATTTTCGGCGGCCTCGAACCCGATGAGCGTCAACGGCACCACTTCCAGCGCGCTGAACGTCGCTCCCAGGGCAAGGATCGCCGTGGGCGTGCCCGTGAAATACAGGTGATGGAAGGTTCCGATGATGCCCCCGGACAAAAATACCACGGTGGCAAACAAGACAGAGGCCGTGGCCGTGGCGGTCTTGAGCAGGCCCATGCGGGTGAAGAGGAAGGCGATCACCACAGTGGCGAAGACTTCGAAGAAGCCTTCCACCCAGAGATGAACCACCCACCAGCGCCAATATTCCGCGATGGCCAGGTTGGTTTGACGATGCCACATCAGCCCCGCAGCCCAGAAGAGCGCGATGGCGGCGGAGGCGATCAAAAAGAGCGCCAGGAGATGACGGTTTTCCCGGGGATTCCGAAATGCCGGCCAGATCGCCCGGGCCATCAGCGCCAGCCAGAGGAAAAGCCCGACCAGCAGAAATATCTGCCAGAACCTGCCCATGTCCACATATTCGTAGCCCTGGTGTCCGAACCAGAAGTTTGTCTCAAGCCCCATTTGCTGGCGGGTGCCATACCACGTGCCAAAGCACGATCCGACAACGATGAGGACGAGACAGGCGAGAAGGAAATTCACGCCGGCAGCCTGAAATTTCGGTTCGTATCCAGATACGGCCGGGGCAATGAAAAGCCCGGTCGCCAGCCAGGCGGTCGCGATCCAAAAGATGCCGAGCTGGGTGTGCCAGGTGCGCGTGACCGAGTAAGGCAGCCACTGGTCGAGCGGGATCCCGTAGAACCCGGAGCCTTCGACCCCGTAGTGGGCGGTCACGGCCCCGAGACCGACCTGAACCACAATCAGGGCTGCGACGACCCAGAAATAACGGAGCGTTGCCCGCATGGAAGGTGTTGGGGAAAGGGCCAGAAGAGGGTCGTTCTCCGGCGCCAGGTGCTCCTCCTCGCCGCGCTGACGCAGGATGGCATAATACCAGGCCATTCCTCCAATGCCCCCAAGAAGAAGAACGAAACTGATGACGGACCAGACGACAACAGACCCGCTCGGCGCGTTTCCAATCAGATGCTCGGACGGCCAGTTGTTCGTATAAGTCACCTGCGCGGTCCCGGGTTGCGTGGCGGTTCCGGTTTCTGTTGCTCCGGGCCGCTCTGTCGAACAGGCCCACGCGATCCACCAGAAGAACGCGTTCATGGCCGCCTGCCGTTCCGGATTCTTGATCGTGTTCCGGGCGATCGCGTAAGCGTTGCGCAGTTGGGGCGGACTCATTCCGGCATCAGCCACCCGGGCCGCTGCCGGAGGGAAAGCCGTCGCGTCGCCGAAAATTGCGGCGTAATACTGACCCAACACCCCGAAGGCCCGGGCACGCACATCGGAAACCACGATGTCGCCGCTCTTCGGATCATGGGTGTTGCGGCGGAGCTCGATGCGCAGCCGCGCCTGAAGCGAGGCTTTCGGCTCCGCCTCCAACTCTTCAAACGGCTTCCCTTTCGCCTCGCGCGACCATTCGTCCAGAACCAGAAGGCACTCGCGGTGCAGATAGTCCGCGGACCAATCCGGCGCGACATAGGCGCCGTGCCCCCACACGCCGCCCAGTTCCTGGCCGCCCATGGATTGCCAGACGTTCTGGCCGTCCCGGATGTTTTCTCCGGTGAAAAGAACCCGCCCGGATTCCGTCACCACGCGGGCCGGAACCGGCGGGGCCTGCCGGTAAATCTCCGCGCCGTAATAAATCAAAACGGCAAACGAACCAAGAATCACAAAGGCCAAGGCCCCCCAAAGACGCGCGTAAGAGACAATCCGGGTTTTCATCGCGAAAATGGTATATAAAATTCCACTTTAAGTCAACCGGGAAAATGGCAATATGAATGCGACTTTTAAAATGAAAATCACCCGGCACTCCGACTACGCCTTCCGGCTGCTCACCTACCTCCAGCTCCGCCCCCGGGAAACCGTCCGCGTGCGGGAGATCGCGGAGGCGTTCGGGATTTCGGAGAACCACCTGACAAAAGTGAGCTGCAAATTGGCTCGTCTCGGTTTGGTCCGCGCGAAAAGAGGCCGGGGCGGGGGGGTCGACATGGCCCCCTCCGCGGCGCGATGGAAGCTGGGCGATTTGATGCGGGCGTTGGAGCCGGAGGACGAGATGGCAGCCTGCGAAAGCCCGAAGGGCCGGTCGCTCTGCCGCATTTCCCCGAGCTGTCGGCTGCGGGCGATCCTCAACGGGGCCCGCGAGGAATTCCACCGCAGCCTCAACCGCCACCATGTTGGCGACCTCGTCGGCGAGCGCGCACGGCGGCTGAAAAAGAATCTGGGCATTCCGGATTGAGAGATCAGCGGGAGCTTTCCGTTGGTGGTGGGCGGGTTGGATGAAACCCCGCCGACACCCTTCCGCCGAGGGAGCGCGGGGCGCCAATTTCCCGGCCACCCAACGGCCAATCAACCCGGCGATGCGGTGGTGGCGAGGTTGCAGCTGGTCCGCCAATTCACCCGCCGCAGACTCATCACTCATGCGACGCGCAGCGGCAGAGTGGCAAATCCACCGGCCGGGTAAACCGCGAGCGTCGCGGGCTTTTCCGGCACGGCGGCAACCCCGCGGGTGCGGGCCAGCAGCTCTTCGATGAACACCCGCAACTCCAGCCGCGCCAACGGCGCGCCCGGACAAAAGTGGATGCCCGCGCCGTAAAGAAGATTCTTATCCGGATCGCGGTCGAGGCGGAAGCTGTCGGGATCGTCGAACACGCCTTCGTCGCGGTTCGCCGAAATCCAGTTCAACGAGACCCGCTCGCCTTTCCCGATTTTCCTCCCGCCGATCTCGACGGGCCGGGTTGTGACGCGCCGGGCCAAGACGAGCGGGCCGTGAATCCTGAGGATTTCCTCGATGGCGGACGGGGGCAGATCCGGTTGGGATCGCAGTTGCCCCTGCAACTCGGGGTGCCCCGCAAGGCAGTGGGCCAGGATGCCGGCGGCCGCGGAGATGGTGCCGATTTCGCCGACCGTCCAGTTCCGCAGGATGCTCGCCACTTCTTCGTTGCTCAAGGGTCGCCCCCACACCTTCTCGCTCATCAGCGCGGCGGTGAGGTCCGTTTTCGGATCGGTGCCGGCTCGCAAACGGGTTTCGAGCAGTCCGTCGATGAGCGCCTCGAATTCGAGCGCGATTTCCGACATCGCCTTGCGATCCTGCGCGAGGGTGGCGGCGTGGTTCTTGCGGGTCCAGGCTGCCAGGCTTCCGGCTGATCGTCCAGTTCGGCGCGGTACCGGCGCTGGAATTCCGCCCATTTGGCGGGATCATGGCTGAACCACTTCCGCAGCCCGGTGCTCGGGGCGGCATCGCGAAGCCAGCCGTCGAGCCTGGCGGCCTCCTTCTTCACCCCGCGCGGCCACAGGCGCTCGACCAGCAGCCGCTTTCCGTCCGCCTTTGAGGGCGGGCCGTGCACGCGTTTGATTTTAATCATGATGACATGCCCCTTTTCTCTTTCGATCACGCGGCACCAAGTGGCCGTCCAAGCCGGTGACAATGCGCGAACCCCGTTTGTAGGTGAAATAAGAATAGGTCCATTGCAACAGGACCGCCACTTTGTTGCGAAACCCGATGAGAAAGAGCAAATGAATCAGCAGCCATGCGGCCCAGGCGAACCAGCCGGAGAATTTTACGACGCCAATTTGCGCCACCGCCGCGGATCGACCGATGGTCGCCATGATCCCCTTGTCCCAATACTCGAACGCGGGACGCGCCTTCCCGCCGGGGTGCCGTCCGTTCAACTCATCCCGAATCAAACGGGCCACATGCCGGCCCATCTGCATCGCGGCGGGCGAAACCCCGGGCACCGGCTGACCACGCTTGTCCGTCACCAGCGCCAGATCGCCGAGGGCGAAAATCCCGGTTCAACACATGGCGGGCCAGTTCGGCAAAGGCGCCGGCCAGTTCCACGCCAGTTGGTCCGCCTCCGACCACCACGATGGTCATCAAAAACTTTCTTTCGGCATCGGCGGCGGCATTTTCCGCGCGCTCGAACGCCAGCAGGATTTCACGACGAATCTTCAGCGCATCGTCCAGAGACTTGAGACCTCGGGCAAACGGTTCCCACTGCGGGTGATCGAAGTAGCTGGTCACGCCGCCCAGCGCGACGACGAGATAATCGTAATGCAGGACATCTTCCTCCAGTTGAACTTCACGGCGCGCCAAATCAAAGCCTGTGACGCCCCGCAACAGCACCGTCACGTTGCGTTTGTTTCGCAGGATCGAACGAATCGGCTGGGCGATCTCCGGCGCGGAGAGACCCGCCGTCGCCACCTGATAAAGCAGTGGTTGAAACAGATGATGGTTCTGCCGATCCACGAGGGTGATTTCGGCGTCGGGCCGCGAGAATGCCTGGCAGAATGTCAGCCCGCCAAACCCGGCGCCCAAGACCACGATATGCGGGCGATTGTGTTTGCCTGCTTTCATCGCTCGGATTCAAAATCCATCGGGTTGCCCATCCGTGCAAATTCTCCGTGACTTCGGGATGTTTCAATCTCGCTGCCGGTCTGTCGGATTGGATGGCCCCGGCGGGTTCGGAATCAACGTCCGCAAGGATATTTCATCCACCAAAAGATTATCGGGCGTTTCCAAAATATGCATGACCAGCGCCGCAATGTCTTCGGGTTGCAACGTATTGCGGTGCGGCTCAATTCCGGAGTCCTTGAAAAACAGGGTGTCGATGCTGCCGGGATTCACACAGGTGACTTCGATGTTGTGGGCGCGCAGATCCTTGAACAGCGCCTCGCTGAAACCTTGGATGCCATATTTGGTGGCGGAATAGGCAGCGCTATTCGAAAAAGGTCTCTTCGACCCAGGCGGCGACGGATTTTTGGTCGGTGACATCCAGGTGATCACAAAAAAGAGATGGAGGATCTTGGTCCACAGGTAGATGTTCGTAAAAGCGCCTGACGGAAATCCTCCAGCAAATCCTCGCTGTCTTCGATGCCGGTGGAAACCCGGATCAGCCCATCCGTGATGCCGGCGGTGCCGCGCTCGGCGGGGGAGAGGTTCCGGTGCGACGTGCGTGCGGGGACGCAGACCAAGGTTTCGACCCCGCCGAGGCTCAACGCAGGCAACGCCAGGCGAAAACGCCCGAGCAAATTTTCCACAGCGCCCGGGTCGCGCAACTCGAAGGAGAGCATCCCTCCGAACCCCCGCATCTGGCGCGCGGCCACCGCATGGTCGGGGTGAGCAGGCAGACCGGGATAATGGACGCGGGCGACGGCGGGGTGCGCTGCCAGGAATTCCGCAAGGGCCATGCCGTTCCTGTTGTGCCTCTCCATGCGCAGGGCAAGGGTTTTCATGCCTCGCTCGAGTTGGTGGCAGGCGTGGGAATCCAGCATTCCCCCGAAGTTGACCGCGCGATCCCGCACTTGCTGGATGACTGCCGCTGAAGAAACGATCACTCCCGCGTTCACGTCACTGTGGCCGTTGAGGTATTTGGTCGCGCTGTGAACCGCGACATCCATGCCGAGGGCGAGCGGGTTCTGGTTGACCGGTGTGGCGAACGTGTTGTCGATGATGGTGAGCAGCCGGTTGTCACAGCCGATCGCCGCAACCGCTTCGAGGTCCAGGCAGCGGAGCAGAGGGTTGGACGGCGACTCCACGTAGAGCAGCTTCGTGCCCGGCCGCACCGCCGCTGCCAGCCCCCCCACGCCGGCAGCCCAGGATATTCGAACTCCCAGCCTCGCCAACTCGGCGGTGATGAAATGGTGGGTGCCGCCGTAGAGGTCCCTTTGAAACACGGCGTGATCACCCGGACCAAGCTGGGAAAGAAGGAGAGTCGAGATGGCCGCCATGCCCGACCCGAAAACCAGCGCGGCTTCCCCGCCTTCGAGCGCGGCCGCCTTGCGGTTGATGATCTCCTGGTTCGGGACGTTGAAGTAGCGCGGGTAGATGTTTTGGTTGGCGGCGTTTGGGAACGCGTATGCGGTGGATGGAAAAACCGGGCTGCACGCACCGCCCGTGGCCGCATCAACGTGCGTTCCGGAGTGAACACACCGGGTGGAGAACCCGGCGGGAGATTTCTGGTTGTCGCGACTCTTCATTTTTAATGTTCTTGGTTTTCTTCCTCCCGCTTCGCAAAGCAAACGGGATCGGAAAATTTCACAGTTGCTTGGGGCAGGATCCGTAAGCGTCTGGATTCCGGCTTCATGGTGGCTTTGACCTTTGGAGGAGTCGAGTTTTCCTTGCCGAACCACCCGCCCGCCCCGGGAGTTTCCTCTTCAATCGCTTTCCAGCGTGCCGAGAGGATTGCACCCCGGCTCAGGAAGCATCATGGTCGTCACGTTCCTCTCCTTGAGCAGTCGGACGGTGGAGTAGGCCTCACTCATGGCCTGATGTTCCAGTCACTTGTTCCAGCAGCCCAACCAGCAAGGGGCCGACCGTTTGAAGCTCCGTGCGGTGAACGTCGGCAAGCTGCCTCAACTTGGCCAGCCCGAGTTTCGTCAGTTGGACATAAATTCCTCTCCACGATCTCGGCGGCAAGTTGCGGTTCGAGCCGTCGCTCGTCCTCCGGATCGAAGTCCACATGCTTCTCCTTGCTCACCCCGAGCCGGCTCAGGTCCCAGTGCAAATCCGGCTCGATCCCGTGGCGCGCCAGCGTGCGGCGCCCGCATTGGAATGGGCAACCGTCGAGCATGACGATGGGACGACCGGACTTCGCCAGGCGCACAAGAGGTTTGACGTCGCCGCCGAGCCCGGCAATGCATGACATCTCGGCAAGCCCGGCGCGGTCCATCTTGATAGCGAGCTGGTTGGCAAGCTGGGCGGCGCTGGAGCAGCCCGAGCAGGAGTAAATCAATGGTTGGTCAGTCATGGTGGGAGGTTCCTCCGACCCGTCACGACAAGGACTGCCCGCCGCGCAACAGGCGGCAGGGTGTGTTGGTCTCTACACCCGCCGCAGGCTGCGGACAACCACGGTCGCGTTCTCAAAGAGAAACGCGGCACTGGAGAGCCGGTCGCATCGGGTGGATGAGTTCATAAACAAGGAAACAAAGATATTTATTACTTTAATACGGCTCCGTCAAGCCTGGAATCCTTGAAAATTGTTTTTTCCGCCTGATCACGACCCCGTTTCGCTCAAAAGCGCCTGGAGCCGGGAGCGGTTGAGGACCACGATTTCGCGGCCGCGGACAGCCAGGTCCCCCGATTCCCGCAGGTTGGCCAGGTGGCGGGAGAGGGTTTCCTGCCGCATGCCGAGTTCGGCGGCGAGCACGGCCTTGGTGGTGGCGAGGTGGATCGTGTAGGAAACCGGGCTGCCCGCTGCGGGGCAGCGCGAGAGCAGCCAACGGAGAATCCGCGCTTGCATGCTCTCGCCCCGGAGGCTTTCGATGGACGCGATCAGGGCGTGGCAGCGCATGCTCAGGGCAACAATCATCCTCAAGCCGAAATCGGCATCGCGTTTCAACAGCGCAAGGAACAGGGCTTTGGGGATCAGAAGCAAGCGGCAATCGACCACGGCTCGAGCGCTGGCCGGATACACTCCACCGGGCAGGAGGGACGCTTCTGCAAAACTCTCTCCCGCACGAAAGAGGCGAATCACCCGTTCCGTGCCATCCGGGCTCAGGCGGTGGACATTCACCGCGCCGGAGCGGATGACATAAAACCCTGCGGATGGCGAACCTTGGCGGAGGATGATCTCTCCGCGCGGGAACCTGCGGGCGACCGCGATTTCCGCGAGAGCCGCCTTTTGCCTGTCGGATAAATCGCGGAACAGGGCAGCGTTTTCGAGTGAGGCCCGTTCGTCGCGTGAAGTGCTTTTCGCCATCAGTCGGGTCTCTTGTCTGCAAGTCGTGGTGTCTGGCAACAATAGGAACAACGTCCGGGCAACCCCGCACAACCGTGCCCAGTCTTCCGGGAAAGTCCCCGGCGGTGGGCGGATCGAATCCGCCCACCCGCGGGTGGGCCTAACCGTCGTTCAAGCGGCCGCGGGGAGATCGACCGCGCAGCGGGATTCGAGGAAGTGAAGGCGCTCGAGGTGTTCACTTTGCTTGCCACGGTTGAACTGCGAAACGGGCCGATGGTAGCCCATCACACGGGTCCAAATTTCGCAGCGGGTGCGATCTTGGTCGCGGAGGGGGATTTGTTGTTGTGTGTTCATGCCTGGTGTTTTTGTTGTTGTTTTAAGCGACGCAACTTGCCGGATGCGCCAACCGGTTCCGTAACTCGTCATCGCAGACCGGGCAGAACTCGTGTTCGCCGCTGAGATAGCCGTGTTTCGGACAAATCGAAAACGTGGGGGTGATGGTGATGTAGGGCAGGCGGAATCGCGAGAGCGAGCGCCGGACAAGTTCCCGGCAGGCCTGCGGGGAGGAAATGGCCTCATTCATGTAAAGGTGGAGGACGGTGCCGCCGGTGTAGCGGGTTTGCAGTTCGTCCTGACATTGAAGGGCGAGAAAGGGATCGTCGGTGAACCCCACCGGCAACTGCGAGGAATTTGTGTAATACGGGGCCGCGGCAGTGCCCGCCTGGAGGATGCCTTCGTGGTTCTTTTGATCGAGGCGGGCAAAACGGTAGGTGGCCCCTTCGGCGGGCGAGGCCTCGAGGTTGTAGAGATGGCCGGTCTCCTCCTGGAACCCGACCATTTTGTCCCGCATGTGATCGAGAATGCGGATGGCGAACCGCCGGCCCCACGGCGTGCTGATGTCCTCGGCATCCCGGGTGAAGTTGCGGATGCACTCATTGAGTCCGTTGATGCCCAGCGTCGAGAAATGGTTCCGAAGCGTTCCGAGATATCGCTTCGTAAACGGATAGAGCCCGTTGTCCATGTTGTCCTGGATGACCCGCCGCTTGATCTCGAGACTGTTCCGTCCGAGTTGCATGAGATGGTCGAGGCGTTCGGTCAATGCCTCGAACCGGCCCGCAAACAGGTATCCCAAACGGGCGGAATTGATGGTGACGACACCGAGTGATCCGGTTTGCTCCGCAGACCCGAAGAGTCCGTTCCCGCGCTTGAGCAGTTCGCGAAGATCAAGCTGCAGGCGGCAGCACATCGATCTGACCATATGGGGTTCAAGGTCCGAATTCAAAAAATTCTGGAAATAGGGAAGGCCGTATTTCGCCGTCACTTCGAAAAGGAGGTCTGCCGTCTCGCTCTGCCACGGAAAATCTTTGGTGATGTTGTAAGTCGGGATCGGAAACGTAAACACCCGCCCGCGGGAATCCCCGCGGGCCATCACCCGCAAATACGCGCGGTTGATCATTTCCATTTCGCGTCCCAACTCCCCATACGTGAACCCCGACTCCCGTCCGCCCACGAGTGCCGGAGAATTCCGGAGATCTTCCGGGCACACCCAATCGAAGGTCAGGTTCGTGAACGGCGTCTGCGTTCCCCAGCGCGAGGGCACGTTCAGGTTGAAAACGAGCTCCTGCATGCCCTGCTCCACCTCCTCCTCCGTGAGGTTGTCGGCCCGCACGTAAGGCGCAAGATAAGTATCCATCGAACTGAAAGCCTGCGCCCCCGCCCACTCGTTCTGAAGCGTGCCGAGAAAATTGACCATCTGGCCGAGCGCTGTCCGGTAATGCCGCGGCGGGGCCGATTCCACCTTGTTCGGCACGCCATTGAACCCCTCGGCCAGCAATTGTCGGAGCGACCAACCCGCGCAATACCCGGAAAGCATGTCCAGATCGTGGATGTGGATGTCCCCGTGACGGTGCGCCCGCCCAACCTGCTCGGGATATATTTCATCCAGCCAGTAATTCGCGGTCACTTTCCCCGCGATATTCAAGATCATTCCTCCCAGAGAGTATCCCTGGTTGGCGTTCGCGTTGACCCGCCAGTCGGATTTCGCCACATATTCGTTGATCGACGTCACGGGATTGACCAATGTCGGCAGTTGGGTTGCACCCGTGATTTCCTGTATATTGTGCGTCATGGCTTGAGTGTCCACAAGATGTTGTATAGAGCAGCCGATTCTTCCAGATATTGACGGAAATCAAATCTGGAATGTTTTATCTGTAATGGCGTGTTTTTTTCTCGGAAGCCCCCTCAGTGACCGGGGGATGATTCGGACGGATGAACTGTGCGGGACGCGGATCTCTCGTAAAATGTCGGGGGTTCCAAGCTCTTGGTCGCCGGTCGTTTCGCCTCGGCTTTCAGCGTCCGAAACAGGATGCGGCCACCGATGCTCGCGGCCACCTTCGCCGGGAGACCGAATTCCTTGGTCAGATCCTTGAGGATGGCATCCATCTTTCCGTGCATCACGGGATCCTCGCGATACCAGCGCCGTGTCGCCCAGAGCACGGCGGGATATTGCAGACGCAGGGGCTGGCCTTCCCGGCGGAAGCGGGCCCGCACACTCGGATTGCTGTGCCTGGAATACTTTTTCCAACCCAGAAGGGTGGTTCGCACCATGCGGACCACGCTGGGACCATTGACCTCGAAGTCCCGGCGGAACGCCTGCAGTTGCAGCTCCGTCTCCATGCCCGCGGGAATATGGGGGTGCTTGTGAACAAAGCAGAGCTGCCCATGCGTATCGGACGGGTTGATGCATTCCGGGTCAACGAGCGTGCCGTTCGCCCGGTGCTCCTCGAAAAGCGGCGTGCCGGGAACCGGCGTGTAGAGCATGAATTGGTGGAATTCCGTATCGTGCGCCACCGCATGCTCGATCGCTTCGGGCAGGTTCTCGGGGGTATGTTCTTCGAGCCCGATGATCGTCGACCCCAGGGTGCTGATCCCGTGCGACTTGAGTTCTCGGACGAGCTGGATGGTGTCCGCTCCGGCCAGCTTCTGATATCGGCTCGTCTTCCCCTCCAGACCCATCCACACCCAGGAGACCCCCAGGCGCACGATCTGGTCGATGGCGTAGGAACGGAGGACGTTTGCCGAACTGAAGACGTAGAGCGACCAGCTCTTGCCGTTTTCCTCCATCAGCTCCAGCAAACGAAGTGCCCGCTTTTTATGGAGAAGGAAATTCTCATCCATCATAAAAAATGTCTGCACTTTCATGCTGCGCTCCAAGCCACACATCACCTCGAAAAGCTCGTCTCCGGTCTCATAGAAATTGAGGAACTTCCCCTTGCCGCCAAACATCGCGGAGGTCGCGCAGAAATTGCAGCCCATCGGACAGCCCACCGAAGGGATCACCGTCGCAGCGGTCGAGCCCGGCTTGTCGGGCAGAGGCATGCCCATCGTGCGGGTTCCGATCCCGGAAACGATCTGCGGATGCCGGATCGGCGCATTCACATCCTCCCCGAGGAACGACCGGAACCAGCGCACGCCCTCCACCCGGACCACATGGTCCGCACCCAGCCGCTTCTGAAGGTTCGGCAGCCCGGAAATGTGGCCGCCCACGATGATCTTCGCCTGCGGTTGGATCTCCCGGATCAGGCGGCACATCTCGACCGCTTTGAGGTAATTTGGCGGGATCGCACTGATGGCCACGATGTTGTATTTCTCGGCCTTCAGCTCCTGGATGAAGCGCGCGCGGGTCGGGAAATCCAGCAGCGAACTGGGCGCGGAGACATTGTCGCGCATCATCATCAGTCCCCACGAACGGTGGAACATCCGGAGCGAGAACGGCCCCTGCACCCGCGTGACCTGGTTGTGGTAGAGCTCCATCGGGTTGATCGCCCGGCTTCCGAATTCGTCGTCCCTCGCATAGGGGCCGAAAACGCTGGTGAAGAGGATGCGCGGCTTCCTGGGCTCGGCAGGGTCCGCCCCGCACTCGTAGGCAGTCGTCAGAGACATGCCGGTTGTGGTTTGTTATTCATGGAGGGGCCCACAAAACACCCCCCGAGACACCTGAAGCAAGAGTAAACTATCTTTATTTCTTGAACCTGCCGCGTTCTGGCGCGACAATGCCCGCGTGTCAAACGTTGCTGAAACAAGATCCGGTGGCCGAAACGCGTCCGTCCGCGACTCCGGCCTTGCGGGGCGTCCTGCCGCGAAGGGTTACTGGCAGCTGGTCGCGGCGGGCGAGCCGTTCCGCCTGCTCTTTCCGATCGGGGCACTCCTCGGAATCGCCGGCGTGATGATGTGGCCGCTCTACGCTTGGAACGTGACGCACATGTATCCGGGCCCCCTGCATCCGCGGGTGATGATGGAAGGGTTCATCGGCTGCTTTGTGGTCGGCTTTCTCGGCACGGCGCTGCCGAGGTTGCTGGGGGTGCCGCGGGTATCGATTTACGAGACCGCCGGATTCGGCGCCGCCCTGGTCTGGGCGGCCTGGCTTCACTTTTCCGGCCGGACCCTGTGGGGCGATCTGACCTTCTTCTGCACGATGCTGATGTTTGTCTTTTTTCTGGGGGTGCGAACCCTTTTCCGTCAGGACACCCCGCCGCCGGCGTTTGTGCTCGTGGCTATGGGGCTCCTGTCAGCCCTGGCGGGATCTTTCGGGCTGGCTGCCTCGCATGTTGCTCCGGGACTGTTTCCTCCGTGGGCGATGCCGTTTGCGAAGCTTTTGCTTTTTCAGGGGTTCATCCTGCTGCCAATCATGGGGATCGGCGCGTTTCTGCTCCCGCGGTTTTTCGGGCTTCCGAACCGACAGAGCTTTCCGGAATCCCTCGCCCTTCCTCCGGGATGGAAGCTGCGGGCGGCATTCGCTGCAATGTGTGGCATGGCGGTCGTTGCCAGTTTTGCCCTGCAGGTTGCGGGCTTCATGCGCTGGAGCTACACCCTGCGTGCATTCGCAATACTGGTTTACTTCTTCCGCGAGGTGCCGGTGCATCAGGCCGGTTTCGGCGGTGGATCGCTGGCTCTCAGTTTGCGGATCGCATTGTTTGCAATACCCGCCGGCTACATCCTCCTTGCGCTGATGCCCGAGCGCGCGTCCACATTCCTGCACGTCGTCTTCATCACGGGATTCAGCCTGCTCACCTTCACTGTTGCGAGCCGAGTGGCGCTCGGGCACAGCGGGCAATCGGACAAATTCCGCGCAACCCTCTGGCCTGTGCTCGTCCTGTGTGCGCTGATCTCCCTTGCCATGCTCACTCGGGTGACGGCAGACTGGCTGCCGAAAGTGCAAATGGATCATTACGTTTATGCCGCCATCGCCTGGATATCCGGCGTCCTGGTCTGGGCCGTGTTCATTCTTCCGGGGGTTGCCAAGGCCGATGAGGCGTGAACTATTTGCCTTCCGCCGAGACCAGCGCGCACACTTACACCCAGCCATGATCCGCCACCTTTTCATCTCTCCGGGGCACAACTATTTTGGCCAGCACGGACAACGCCCCGGAGAGTTTCCGATCATTGAAGTCCCGGAGATCGAATGTCTCGCGGGCCGGGGGATTCGCGGGGACCGGTTTTTTGATTTTCAGCCAGACTACAAAGGGCAGATCACCTTCTACGCCTGGGAGAATCTGATCCGTATGTGGGAGGATCTTGGGGTATCGAGAGATCGCCGCGACATCTCCGCCACAAGGCGCAACGTCATTTCCGAAGGGCTGGAACTGAGTGACCTGACCGGCAAGGAATTTGAGATTCAAGGAGTGCTCTTTCTGGGAATCGAAGAATGCCGCCCGTGCTACTGGATGAACGGCGCGATTCACCCCGAGGCAGAAGCCTGGATGCGGGGGCGAGGCGGACTGCGGGCAAAAATCCGGAGTGACGGCTGGTTGAAGCAGAATCAAAGCGGCAGCAATAAATGGGCGTTTGCCGCTCTTCTGGCTGGTGGAATGTCAACCCGCATGGGACGGGACAAGGCATCTCTTGAGGTCGGAAGCATGCCGCTTTGGCAGCGACAGATCGATCTCTTGAGTTCGGTCTGCGATCCTGTGGCCGTATTCGCCCCGGAGCGCCCGCGCTGGTTGCCCGACGGGCAGGCATTTGTTCAGGACCATCTGGCTGCGCGGGGTCCGATGGCCGGACTCCTTGCCGCGCTCGAATGGGCCGGGGCGCGTGGTGGTTCGCACGTTCTGGTTCTTGCTGTGGACATGCCCCGGATGGGGCCTCAAGTTTTGAGGAAACTCGCTGGTGCATGCAGTCCGGGCCAAGGCCTCATCCCGGCAACCGACTCCTTTTTTGAACCTCTCTGTGCGGTGTATCCGATCGAGGCGCTGCCTGTTCTTTTGGAATCGGCTCGGCGCGGGCACTGGAAGCTTCAGGATGCCATCAACGGGCTGCTCGCTAAAGGGTTGCTGGTCACCCGAAGCCTGCCGCCAGAGGAAAGCAGCCTGTTCTTCAACCTCAACTCACCGGAAGACCTCGCGGTTCTGAGCGTTCCATGATCGAAACCTCCAGTTCCTTGGCCATCGCATTTTTTGCCGCCGCAATGCTCTACAGTTCCGTTGGGCATGGGGGGGGATCGGCGTATTTGGCGGTGATGGCACTGGCCGGGTTCGCGCCTGAGGTGATGCGCCCCTGCGCGTTGTGGATAAACCTGGCCGTCTCCGCGGTCGCAACGTTTGCCTTCCTGCGGGCAGGTCATTTTCGTCTCCGGCTTTTTTGGCCGTTTGCCGTGACGGCGATCCCGATGGCATGGATTGGCGGCGGCCTGCATGTCCGATCCGAGCTGTTTCTCCTGCTGGTCGCAACCTCCCTGGCAGCGGCGGCGATCCGGTTGTTCTTGCCCGAGGGGGGCAGACCTCTCCGTCCGCTGCATATCGGCATTGCGATGTTCTGCGGAGTCGCCATCGGATTTCTCTCCGGTTTGGTCGGAATCGGAGGCGGGATTTTTCTCACTCCGCTGCTTCTGCTCGCCGGATGGGCGGGGCCGCGCGAGGCCGCTGCGGTTTCCGCTCCGTTTATTTTTTTCAACTCGGCTGCCGCGCTGGCCGGAATGGCGGGAGGTTCTGTTGCGATGCCGACGGCATTTCCGATATGGGTGGCCGCTGCGGTGGCCGGCGGCATGGCGGGAGCTTTTTGCGGCAGCCGCCTTGGCCGTCCCGCATGGCTGAGGCCCGTCCTTGGTTGCGTGCTCGTGGTGGCATCGGCGAAATTTGGACTCCTGCTTTTCTCATGAACCCCACCCTGCCAATGGCCGGATCAAGTGCGGAGGCATCGAAAGATGCATTCGGCCGGACGATTGACTACCTGCGGATTTCTGTGACCGATCGGTGCAACGAGCGCTGCCTCTACTGCATGCCTGAAGGCTACAAGGGCTGGGCTCAAAGAGCCGACCACATGACGGCCGACGAGATCGTCCGCACGGTCGAAGCTGCCACGCGGCTTGGCTTCCGCAAATTCCGCGTCACCGGCGGCGAACCGCTCCTCCGCAAAGACATTGTCGAAATCCTTCAGCGGATCTGGGGATTGCCCGGCACTCAAACGCTCGGGATTTCCACCAATGCCACCCGGCTGGCGTTGCTCGCCAAAGAGATCAAGCAGTCCGGTGTTCGCTCGGTCAACGTGAGCCTGGACGCCTTGGACCCCGAGATCTATCGGCTGATCACGGGAGGCGATGTCCATCAGGTTCTTGCGGGCATCGATGCCGCGCTGGAGCAGGGATTTGAAGTGATCAAGCTGAACTGCGTCCTGATGAGGGGAGTGAACGAAGGAGAATACTTGAAGCTGACCGAATATGCTGCGGAAAGAGGCCTCCCTCTGCGGTTCATCGAACTCATGCCCCTTTCCCGAAGCGATGTGCTGGACGAGTCGAATTTCCTCTCCGTGCAGGAACTGGTGAGACGGCTTGCGCCCTTGGGAAAACTGGTGGCGCTCGACGATTATCGTCCCGGCCACGGTCCCGCGGAATACCACGAGTTCAGTTCCGGGCAGGGGACGTCTCCGGCCAGACTTGGATTCATCGGCGCTCTCACCACGCCGCATTTCTGCGAGACGTGCAACAAGCTCCGCCTCACTGCGGACGGCAAACTCCGTCCCTGCCTCGGTCGCCACGGCGAAATCGATCTGCTCGGCGCTTTGCGGGCGGGCACCGCTCCGGAAAATCTCCTGAAAGAGGCGATTGCAAACAAACCCGAGAATCACGAATTTCTGGAAAACTACAAACCGGATCGCCCGATGACAGCCATCGGGGGATGAAGGTCGAAATTCTCATTGCCGAAAGCTGCTTGCACCTGGAGCCCCTAACAATGGAGCGTTGTGGTGCGGTCGCGCGGTTCGATGGCATTGTGCGGAGCCTCGAGGACGGCAGGGAAATTGACGGGTCGTTCTACGAGTCCTACGCTCCGATGGCTGAGAAGACCGTGCTCGACATCCTGACCGAACTGGGCCGAATTCATCCGTCCGCCTTCGCCCGCGTCCACCATCGCGTCGGCTTTGTGCCCGTTGGCGAGACCGCGATCAGCATGGATGCCCACACGAAGCACCGCGCGGGAGCTTTCGCCGTCCTGCAAACCTTCATGGACCGGCTCAAGAAAGACGTCCCCATTTGGAAAAAGAGCGCGCGGTGACCGAAATCGAAAATCTCTGGAGGCTCATCGATGAGCATGTGATTCCGACCGATGCGGACGAACTCGCATTGTCCGACGCTCTCGGCTGCGTGACGGTCTTCATCTCGTTTTGAATGAAAACATCCGCCGCTGCGGCGACGTTTTTCGCCGGGGATCCGCGCTGATTCCACAAGGCACGGAGATCACGCCGGGTGTTGTTGCGCTCCTGGCCGCCTGCGGGGTCGGTCGTGTCAAAGCCCACGCGTGTCCGGTCGCCGTTCATATTTCCACCGGATCGGAATTGGTCGAAGGAGGCCAGCCGCTGACCGCAGGAAAGATTTACGACAGCAACGGGCCGATGATGGAAGCCCTGCTGGCATTCCGCGGGCTTCCAGTCCGCCGCACGCGGATGTCCGACTCATTCGACGAACCCGCACGAGTGGCAGGGGAATTCGACGGCGATCTTCTTCTGATCTCGGGTGGTTCCGGGCCGGGCGACCTGAGTTCCCTAATTTCCGCAGATGCCCTGCTGCTGGACGGTTCTGGTCCCGAAACCAAACTGATCAAAGCACTGCTCTTATGACTTCCTTCAGCCATCTCGGTGAAACCGGCCAATCCCGCATGGTGGATGTGGGCACCAAGCCCGTTCAAAAAAGGACCGCCACCGCGGGCGCTCGCGGGAGAACACTGCCCATCAATCTTCCCGGCAACCCTCGCGCGATTGCAGAATGCCTTGTGCCCACCGTCCCTGCCATCCAGGAGCAGAGTTCGCGTGACATGTTGTGCGGCGGAAAGCGATCTTTGGGCAAGATGACGAATGCCGCTCATCCCCCGACTTGGCATTTCCAGAATAGCGAGAACGCAAGCCACCCTCCCAACTGGAACCGCCAAAAGGCGGGGATTTTTTGAACTGTCATGTGAGGAGGATCCTGCTCACACGCCTGCCGCTGCGCGGAATGCCCGCATATTGCCCGGCGACGTGTCCGGTGGAACCTCGCAGCCGGCCGAGACGATGACCCGCCCGGCGGTCTGCAGGCGGCATTCCCGGACACTCTCCGCAATCTGCTCCGGCGTGCCGTTCTGGATGATGCTCACCGGGTCGGTGTTTCCGGAAAAAACCTGGGTGGGCGAGAGGAACCCTGCGAACTTGGCCATGTCGGAGACCAGATGGTCCACATCGAGGATGTCCGCCCCGGTCGCGATCATGTGCTGCATGATGGGAGAGGTGTTTCCGCAGACGTGCAATTTTGCCATTGCACCGAGGCTGTGGATATGTTTCACGAGCTGTTTTTCGCGCCCGAAGGCAAGTTCCATATAGGGTCCGGGGCCGATCTGGGAACAGAACGCGTCGCCGATGCCGATGCAGTGCGCGCCGGCTTCCACCTGAAGCGTGATGAACTCTTTGGCGCTGGCGACGATGACATCCATCGCATGGCCGCAGGCCTCGGGGTCGTCGAGAAAATCCATCGAGGCCTCGGTGAGGCCCCGGATGTCGGCGTAGGCGGCCACGGGTCCCTCGACCCAGCCAACGATGAAGTATTTGTCGCCGACGAGCCGTTTGAGCTCCCGAATCTCGGCGATCCGGTTCACGCATCGGGCATGGTCCAGCGGCTTGTATGGGCGCAGTCTGGCGGCGGCTTCGAGATCAGGAAGTCGTCCGCCAATGTCCATGGGGAGGTTGTCGTCCGGATACTCGACATGAACCCCGAAAGCTTCCGCTTCTGCCCACGGGTCGGACATCACGGTCACCCAGTCGATGCCGAAGTCGTCGGCGCATCGAATCATCGCCGATGCCTTTGCGCGGTAATCGAGGCAGAAGTCGCGATATTTGACCCCCGCGTATCGCGCAGCCCACCGCATGATGATCGGGTGGAAGGGTTGGCGGTCCACCGGTTTCCCGGCGAGAAAGTCAAGGGTGCGTTGCAGTCCGTTCATAGGTGTCCTTGAACCCGACCAGCCATCCGGCAATGAAGCCGCCTGTTTCTCGCGGATCTGTCGCCAACGACAAAGACCTTCATAAATTTCTCCCGTTCAAACATGCAACCGACGAGCGCCGCCGCTCTTCGCTCGAAGAACATGCGGATGTGCCGCCTCACGATGGAGCATGCGGGCCAGGCGATGGCTCCTCCCATGAATAGAAATTGGTGCACTTGGCTCCTCCGGACACTGGACGGAGAGTCCGCACGAAGAATTCAAACGTCTTCCGGTTCATCTCTTTGATGTCCGGCAGGGAATACCCGTGGCCCGCGCCTTGCACGGCGTGAAATTCGACCGGCACTCCAACCTTCTGCAGCGCATCCCGAATAAGAAGCGATTCTTCGAAGGGGACGATGCTATCACAGGTGCCGTGAAAAATGAGAAACGGGGGGCCGCCGGCATGGACGTAGGTGATTGGGCTGGCCTCTTTCGCGAGGTCCAGTTTGCCCTCAACCGGACCGCCGAGAAACTGGGAGGCATGGCCGTAAATACTCGGGTAGCGCAACTTCTGTGACGGGTCGGCCGTGCGTGCGAGATCGTTTATCCCATTTACCGCACATACCGCTTGAATCGTCCGCCGCTGTCCCGAGATCGTTTCCGGAACCTCCCAGTTCCGGACTCCGGCGGATAGAGCGAGAAGCGCGGCCAGATGCGCGCCGGCTGAGCCTCCCCACACACCGACACGATCCGGCAAGATGCGGTATTCGTCGGCATGAGCTCTCAACCAACAGATGGCCGTCTGGAAGTCCTCAATTGCGGCGGGGAAGGGACGCACTGGACTCAGGGTGTAGTCAATGGCTGCCACAGCAATTCCAGAGTCGATGAACCACGCATCGGGAAACAGAGACTTTCCCCCGCCTCGCCAACCGCCGCCGCTCACCCAGGCGACGACCGGACACGGCAGGTCCGGCTCGGAGGGAAGATACAGGTCCAGTTTCAACAAGCGGCCTTCACGTTCCACGTAGACAATATCAGAGATCAGTTTCATGAAAGAAGAAGTGCAGGCGTCTCGCCCGTCCGGGCACAGGGGCGGACGCGGTTGCCCGCGTCTCTGTCGAACCGCATGGGCGTCAGGTCGCTTATTGTTCCGGCGGATTCACGCCAGACAAACCGCAGGGGCAATTCTTTTATCTGCTGCGGCAGGGTCTTGTCCTTCAATCGCATGAACAGCATTTCCGCGGAAGCAATCGCCGCTTCCTTGAAGTTCAGGTCAATGCTGGCCAACGGCGGGGACAGATATTTGCTCAGCCCGTAATTGTTGTATCCGCAGACTGCGACGTCCTCGGGTATCTTCAAACCGCATGTTTTCAAATATTCCATGGTGGCCGCCGCCCCTTCGTCGCTGGAAACCAGGAGGGAATCGAACGGGAAGGTCCGGCCGAACCTGCGCGCGAGAGCGCTGGAAAATTCCCGGTCGAAGTAACTTTGATTCGCCATCCTGTCCAGCAGCGGATCAATCTGGCTGGTCTCGCCTGTTTTTAACCCATGGAATTCCAGCCGTCCGAGAAACGCATCCACCTTCGACTTGTTGACGGGCAACGACGCGAAAATGGAAGGCCTTCTGCGTCCGGTCTTCACAAAATGATCGGCAGCATCGGCGATGGCGCCGAAGGGAGAGAGCACGACCTGGTCGGCCATGTATTTCAACCTGTTGGAGGTGACAAAAACAGACGCGGTAAAATGCTCGAGCAGCGTGGCGATTTCCTTCGAGAAGGGGAATGCGGGGTAGTCGCTCCAGATGATGACCCCATCGACCCGCTGGCTCAGATAGGCCCTCAAGATCCGATTCAGATCCGCCTCCCGCGGAATAAACGTCCTGATATAGGCCAGGTAGTCGTGCCGCTGGAGCTCTTCGACGACGTGGTGGATGTCACCTGCCGTCGTCCCCGGGCTGGCGGCATTGAAGACGATGCCCACGGTTTTTGTCCTTTGCCCCTTGACCCCCTTGACCAAGGCATTGGGAAAGTAGTTCAGCCGCCTGGACTCTCCCAAAATGATTTTCCGGGTTTCAGGGGCGACCGGCCCGGAACCGTTGAATACTCTGGCCACCGTCATTGCGCTTACGCCAGCGCTTCTGGCCACATCCTGAATATTTGTTCTTTTCATTGTCATCACCCAATGGCTTTCCGATTGGATGGCGCCAGTCTCTTGTTATGCATAACACATATCAATGCAAAAAACGGGCATGATGCTTTTTACGCCCCTCCCCGAAGCGGGACGGTGGCGATGCCCTGGCGTCTCCACATTTTTGGTGTCATGCCGGTTCGGGCGCGAAAGTTCCTGTAGAAGTTCGAGAGGTTTCCAAACCCGCAGGCGAAGCCGATGGCGATCACTTTGTCCTCTGTCGAATCGAGCAACGCTTTCGCCCGTTCGATCCTGGCATGGTTGAGCAGATCGGTCGGCGTGCATTGGTAGAATGCGCGGCAGCTTCTGGCGAGATGCTCCGGGGAGCACCCGCTTCGCTTTTGCCAGCAAACAAGGGGCTCGGCGATCGCCTCGCGGGCATCCATCATCGTGTTTCTCCACTGTTCCAGCCAGGACGGCGGCGAGGGAGCGGATTGCGGGCCATTCGAGAGGAACGAGGCCGCCACGCGCAGGAGGGCATCGACCAGATCGGCGGGAGGCCGGTTGTCACGACCCGCGAGTTGCTCGAAAACCGCCCGCATTTCCCTGAGATTTTTCGGGCCGAGCAGGACGTGCCCGGGAGGGCTGCCGCGCCGAAACCAGTTTCCCGGCAACGATCCGCCCATCAATTGGTGGAACCGCCTCCACCACGCGGACGCCATGGCCACGTTCAGAATGGCAAGTTCCTCTCCCCCACGGCTCGAGAAATAGTGGCGGTCTCTTGGCCGGATCACGACCAGGTGTCCGGCTCTCAATTCCACCTTTTTTCCGTTTATGTGGTGGATGCCCGAGCCCGAAGCGATCAGGAAAACCTCGAAAAAATCATGGTCATGCCGGAAGGAGATCTGGCGGGACAGCAGGCGCGTCATCCCGACACGCGGGCGGTGGGGGGGGGCGTTGAGGTTTTTGAAATGCAGCGTTTCCATCAATGCAGTATATCCTTTTGTCAATGGCGTGGAAGATTCGTTTCCCGATTTCGCCTAGAGTGGTTTCCCATGAATGCAATCACTCCATCAGCAAAAAGCCCGCGATTGACCCCGGAAGAGGTCGCGCGATACAAAGCCGAAGGCTATTTCATTTTTCATCAGCCGGTCCTGCGCCGGGACAAATTTGAAGCGCTGAAATCGTGCTTTGAAAGGATCTTGGGCGACCAGCCATCTGATTTGCGGCCCGAGGCCATGGACGTCCCCCATTTCATGCACCCCGAGCTCTTGGAGTGGGCCTTTGACGAAGACATTTTGAACCTCGTCGAGCCGATCGTCGGCCCGGACATCGCGCTCTTCTCCACCCACTTCATCTGCAAGCCCAAGGGAAACGGCAAGCGTGTGCCATGGCATGAGGACTCGGCCTACTGGAAGGGCCAGATCGAGCCGATGGAGCTGGTAACAGTCTGGCTGGCGATCGATCCTTCGACGAAGATCAACGGCTGCATGAAAGTGATCCCGCGCTCCCACGAGGGGCCCAACAAGGGCTTCTCCGACTATGATCCGGTGGA
Source organism: Terrimicrobiaceae bacterium (assembly GCA_041674265.1). Classification (GTDB taxonomy): domain Bacteria; phylum Verrucomicrobiota; class Verrucomicrobiia; order Chthoniobacterales; family Terrimicrobiaceae; genus QYQL01. The sequence continues at coordinate 19,702 of JBAYWC010000007.1, read as the reverse complement.
TGTGGCAACCAGCGTTTTTGGAACGGAAATCAAAAAGGAGCAGCGCGAAGATGAGCGCCAGGTTTACATCGAGCTTCAGCCGAATGAATGTTCGCTGCATGACGCGCGCATCATGCACGGCAGCGAGCCGAATACTTCGCAGGTCCGTCGCTGCGGCTGGACGCTCCGCTTTACCAGCAGCGCGGTAAAGTTCAACGCGGAAATATTCGCCGGCGCGCACCAGGTCTACCTGGCCAGGGGCCGCGACCTGGGAGGCAACCGTTACGCCGATCCGGCCCGGGAATATCCGGAGGTGATGGCCAAACGCGGCGAGTTGACCCGCTACAAAAACGCTCATTAAACGTCTGCCTGAGATACCCACCACACAAACATGGCCATACAACGCCCTATCAGAGCACTGGGCCTGGACTACGTCAGGCGCTTCACCTCCGCTTTTCAGGAAGGCTCAAAGCTCGACAGCTTCCGGAGGGAGATCCTTTGCGAAGACGTGCAATTTCCTGCCGTGCTCGTCTCCCCTCGCCCGTCCGACTTGCTGGCGGGGAAACGGCTTTACCCGGAGGTCGGCTACTCGCTCCAGTATGGCGGGCTCGGTTATTACGCCGATTTTTGGGCCTGGGAAGCCGCCATGAAAGAGGCGGATTACTCCGCCGGGGAGCTTTCGGAATGGGCGTCGCTCCGGGAATTCTGGGAAAAGGAAGCCACGGCCGTCCGGTGTGACCGGGAGTTCGCCCCGGAAATTCACCGGCGTCTTCCCGAGAAGTATGATCGCCCGGAAAGCCTCGCGCTGCCGGCGCTCCCGCTCTTCCGCATGGCGGGCCTGCAGTTGGATTACGGGAAGCTGGTCTCGCACGGAATTGCGGGGCTGGAGCAAATGGTGCGGTCATCGAGGGAAAATCCGCCGGATGAACGGGCGGATGGGTTTTATGCCTCCGTGCTGGCATCTCTCGGCCGGCTCCGGCGATGCGTGGAGCATTATCGTCACGAAGCGCAGGAACTGGAGGCCGCCGGTCCCGGCGGAGCGGCTTCGGAAATGAGGAAAGCGCTCGAGGGGCTTCTTGAGCGTGCGCCGGCGACATTTCACGAGGCGCTGCAACTCATCCTTCTCGTTTCCACCATGGCCAGCACCCTCAACTTCGGCCGCCTGGACGTGGTGCTCGGCCCGTATTTGTGCCGCGATCTCGATGCGGGCACGATGACATGGGCCGGCGCGCTCAGGCTGATGCAAAATTTCTATTCCATTCTGGAGGAGGAAATCCTGCATTTTGACGCCCGGATCATCGTGGGCGGCCAGGGAAGGGAGAACGAGGCCGCGGCGGACCGGTTTGCCATGCTCGCGATGGAAACCACCGAAAGCCTGAGCCTCCCCCTGCCGCAGCTCACCCTCCGGTTTTATTCGGGGCAGAACCCCGCGCTGCTCGAGAAGGCCTACGATGTGATTGGCAAAGGCAAGACGTTTCCGATGCTTTACAACGATGATGTGAATGTGCCCGCCGTTGCGAAGGCGTTCGCCGTTGGTCTGGAAACCGCCCGCGAATATCTCCCCTTCGGCTGCGGGGAATACATGATCCATCACCGGAGTTGCGGCACGCCCAACGCGATCATCAACCTGCAGCGATGCCTCGAATCGGCCCTCAATCACGGGCGCTGTTTGCGCACCGGCCGGATCATCGGCCCTGACTTCGGGGATTTGAGCAGCCACACGACCTTCGAGGCGCTCTGGAGCGCCTTCACGCGTACGGTGGACTTTTTTCTCGAACCGCTCGCCATGGCGCAGGATTCGATTTACCGGACCCTCGGACCGGAGTGCCCGTATTCCTTGGTGAGCCTGCTCTACGACGATTGCCTCGTGCGCGGCCGCCCGATTTTCGACGGAGGCATCCGCTTTCTGGGAGGCACAAATGAATCCTACGGAAACACCAACGCGGCCGACAGCCTCACGGCGATCGGGAAACTGGTCTATCAGGAAAGAATTTGCCCGGCGGAGGAACTTCTCTCCGCGCTCAAGGAGGATTGGAACGGCCACGAACTCCTTCGGCGGCGGTTCAAGGACGCCCCCAAGTTTGGCAATGATGACGCGGTTGCCGACGCGATGGTCCAGCGCGTACACAATCACGTCTGCAAAGGCACCTCGGCCGCGGCCAGGAACACAAACCTGCACCATTTCCTCGTGGTCGTGATCAACAACAACCACAACACCCTCTGGGGAAAATGGACCTCCGCATCCGCGGACGGGCGCAAGCACGGAGAGCCGCTGGCTCCCGGCAACGCCCCTGGCGCCGGATGCGATAGAAACGGGCTCAGCGCGGTCTTGAATTCCCAGGCGAAACCCGACCCTTCGATCCACGCGGGGGCCGTCCAGAATGTCCGGCTCACGACCTCGTTCCCCTCGCGGCACCGCCCGCTTTACCACGCGCTTTTCAACACCTATTTCCAGCAGGGAGGCACCCAGGCGATGGTCACTGTCACCAATCGGGACGACCTGCTGGACGCGCTCGCGCATCCGGAAAATTACGCCAACCTGCTCGTGAGGGTCGGCGGGTTCTCCGCCCGTTTCATCGACCTCGACCGGGCCACCCAGGAGGAAATCCTGTCGCGCACCGAGCACGCCACATGACCGGAATCATCACCGACATCCACCGGACCTCGGTGGTGGACGGGCCGGGGTTGAGAACCACGGTTTTTCTCAAAGGCTGCCCGCTGCGCTGCCTCTGGTGCCACAATCCCGAAACCCAGCGCTTCGAGATCGAACTGGCGTTTGACCCGGACAAATGCACCGGTTACGGCAGGTGCGCCGACGCCTGCGGGGAGTCGGCGATTTCGATTCAAAGCAGGAAAGCGCAATTGGACCGCGCTCTCTGCACCGACTGCGGGATCTGTGCGTCCGAATGCCCCTCCGGCGCATTGTTTCTCTACGGAAGAACGGTGTCCGACGGGGAGGTGGTTGCCGAGGTCCTGAAGGACCGCGCCTATTACGGGAGCAGCGGCGGCGGCGTGACGCTCTCCGGCGGCGAACCCATGGCGCAGCCGGAGTTCGCTCTCTCCATTTTGCACCAGTGCCGGAGCTCCGGCATTCACACCGCGCTGGACACGTGCGGGTTCATGGCGCGGCGATATTGCGAGCGGACCCTGGACGTTACAGACCTCTATCTGTTCGATTACAAAGCCACCGGCGATGAACGCCACAGGGAGCTCACCGGTGTCCCGCTTCGCCCCATTCTTGACACATTGGAATTCCTCATTTCCCGCGAGGCGAAAATCATCCTCCGCTGTCCGATTATCCCCGATGTCAATGACCAGACCGAACATCTCCTTGCAATATCAGAGATGGAACGGAGATACCCGTCTCTCGAAGGGATCGATATCCTGACCTGGCATACGATGGGGGCGTCAAAATATGCCAGGCTCGGCAGGGTTCCCGCCGCCGGGCTCCCTGCCCACAATGTTCCCGAGGCCGCAAAAGACCGCTACCGGGAATTCTTTTCGAAACAGGGGTGCCGCAAAGCGCGGATTTTCTGATTTGTGATCCGAATGAAAACACCCTTCCTGCTTTTCCTGTTGTGCCTCCTGCTTTCGCCGGTCGGCGCGGCGGCTTCAACCCCGCCTGCGGGTGAAGATTATATTTCCCGGCTCCAAAAAGCGGTGGATGTGTGGCAGGATGAATTGCCCGCGCTTGAAAAATGCGCCGCGGCCGCCGCGTCGAAAATTATCGCGGGGGGGAATTTGTATCTCGGCGGCGCGCAACCGAGCTTCGTCGAGGAAGGCATCGCCCGCTCGGGCGGGATGACCATGAGCCACCCAGTTTCGGTGAGCACGCGATTCACATCCAATGACGTCGTGCTTGCGGCGTGGGTGAAGGCCAGGGACGATCCGGCCGCTGCGGCATTGCTTGAAAAAGCGGCGGCGGGCGGGGCCCAAGTCGTTCTCTTTTCAAACACCTGTCACCCCGCAAACAAAGCCATTGCGGTTTTCCCCTCTCGGGCGGCGCCGGCGCCGGTTGGCGAGCCTTCCGTCGAATCCGTGAGCAACGTTGTCGGCATGTGGGCGTGGACGGGGGCGTTTGTCGCGGCCTGCATCCGGCAGGGGAAGATGCCGTGCATGTTCGAAAGCATGTTCATGCCCGGCGCGATACCCCGCGACACCCGCTTTCGGGAAGCTCCTTTTCACGCGCAAAATCTGGCGGGCAGGGAAAAAGTTCCCGATCTCGGGCGCGCCTATCTGGAGATTGTCTCGGGTTCGCTGCGCCGGCTGAAAGAAAAGAATGGAGAGGCATTCGGGCGCGCCGCGAAACTCCTTCGCGAGGCTCACGAAAACGGCAGGCCGGTGAAAGTCATCCCCCTCGGCCACATGTTTCCAACCGAAATGCAGGCTAATGCCATTCCCTCATGGATCACGGCGGCGCCGGAAAAATACGTGCCGACGGCGGAATGCCTGCCGTTGTATATCGGCTATCAATGGTTCCCGTGGGAGAATGCCGCCCTGACCGGAGCGGCCCGTGTCCCCTCGATCCTCACCACCAGCCGCCGCCCGACAGGGGAATGGGTGGAGGATGCGGAACACGTTTACATTGATCCGTGCTGGGAAGTGCAGGATGCGGGGGTGGAATTGCCAGGTTACGATATCAACATCCTGCCGGTCTCCGGCGTCATGCAGAGCGCGATTTTCTGGGAACTCCTGGAAAGGATCGCGAAGTAAAGACGAGACGGGCATCCCGGGACCGAGCCGGGCAATGCCAGCCGCGATATTTTCGGGCTGGAGCCGTGTGGCGCTCAGCGTGAACCCGTCACCGTTCGATTCCCGGGGTGACCGGGACCTTCTCCAGTTTGACAACCCGCCCGCCCAGAATCCACTCCCCCACAAAAATATTTTCCCCGGAATCCACGGAGGCGAAGTGGGGGCTGTTGAACTTCCCCTCGAGAATACCACACGCCGGGGCATCCGGCCATTGTGGATCGTCGAGAATATCCTGGTTTTCCCCGAGAAATCCCAGCAGTCCTCCCTCGAAGTCCACGGCTGTCAGGCGCCCGGAAAGCTCGGGAATGAGAACCCAGTTCTTTGCCAGGGTAGCCCCGTTTGGAGAGATCAGGAAATCCGCTCCAAAGCGTCGTTGGAAGCGCCCGTTGCCGTCAAAGATCTGAATGGATCTGTTCGAGCGGTCGGCCACCCAGAGTTCCCGGCGGCCTCGGATGGTGAAAAAGGCGATGCCGTGAGGACATCGGAAGGGCAATCCCGATTCCCCGCCAGAAACACTGCCGATGTAACGGCAGGAAGCATCGAAACGATGCACCAGATTTGCCCCGTATCCGTCAGTCACCCAGATTTCGCCATTTCCCCCGAAGCGGGTCTCGTTGACAGCGACCTGTGTGGGGAGGAATCTCCCCCCATCGCTGTAGGCTGGATGCGGCGGGCATTCGATGGATTGGAGGACCCTCCCCCGGAGATCCGTCTTGTGAACGACGCCCAGTTTCTCGTCCGTGAGCCACAGGAATTCCCGGCCTTCTTCCTCGACGAGGGTCAACCCATGCGCGCCCTCGTAATCCCCCCAGGTTTCGAGGAGTTTTCCGGTGGGAGAGCAGACGAGCATCGCCGGATTGGCCTGGTGAAAGATGAAAACGGTTCCTTCGCGGGTGACGGCGGTGCCGTGTGTGCGCCCGCCGGCCTTTTCGGCGCGATTGGGTATGGTGATCCAGTTTTCCCGCCACTGGTAAGTTCCAACGGCGCTTGTGAGCAGGACATTTTTGGACATGGGAAAAGAAGGTTTGGGAGGTCAGAACGAAAACACGGCGCGGGCTCCGCCGCACACGCGGGTTGGCGACAGAACATTCTGCTCCATCGGTGTCCGGCTGGAGAGCCTTGCCGGGGCCAAACGAGCGAAGTCTTCGGATTCTTCCGTTTGCCGTGGGGGCTTCAGCATACGTTCGAACAGGTGTCGTATCTTTGTCATTCTCACCAAATGCCCTTTCCCGCATGCTTGGACAAGGAACTTTTGCGGCAAGCCCTTCGACGGGCATGCAAAGAATGCCACCCGGCCCGCCACCATCGGGAAAAAGAAACGCCGGGCCGAAAGAGGATTTGACGAGATAGTTCAAATAATGCCGAATAGACATAGCCCATTGAACCAGCAATTGGAACAAACTGAGACGGCCCGCCGGGATGGCATTTATGTTTGAACGGCATCGACGCCATGTTGCAGTCTTCGAAAAGCTGCCGGACCCAGGACGGACAATAACCCACCAATCACCTCCAGACCCTTATTATTATGACTGCTGCCACAAGCGGTGAAAAGCAACTCTTGCAGCGCATTTTTGATCGGCCGCCGCGTGAATTCTCCCCTACGCCGATCTGGTGGTGGAGCGGCGGGCGGTTGGAACTGGAACGCCTGTGCTGGCAACTGGAACAGCTCGCCGCGGGGGGCGTCTACAATGTCGTGATCTTGAACCTGGCCCCCGCGGGCCCGGTGTATGGAAGAGATGCCGATGACCCGCCGTTCATGTCGGAAGAGTGGTGGCGCTTGTTTGCAGCCATTTGCGCCCGCGCCCGCGCCCTTGGAACCCGGATCTGGTTTTATGACCAAATCGGCTTTTCCGGCGCAAACATCCAGGGCGAATTGTGCCTTCGAAACGAACGGTGCCGAGGCATGTTGCTGGCCAGCGATGTCGTGGAAAATGCTGGCCGGGCGGAGTTTCCCGCCCAGGCAATGCCTCTGGCCGCGTTTGTGAGCCAACTGGATGAAAACGGGCGGGCTGCAGGAACTCCCCGGGAGCTCCCCATCGAGGGATTCGCGGTGCGCTGTGAAACAGAGGGGCGGTGCAGGCTGCGGTTGGTGTATGCCCTCCACGGGGGGTTCGACTACTTCGATCCCCTCTCCTGCCAGGCTTTGCTGGAAGCCGTTCACGGGGAGTTCGAACGCCGGGTCGGAACCTATTTTGGTGACGTGATAGCGGGGTCTTTCCAGGACGAATTGCCGTCGATGCCAACATGGGGGAGCGGCTTTGGCCGCGCTTTCGAGGCGCGGGCGGGATACGATTTGAAGCCGCATTTATGGGCGCTGTGGGAAGGAGAAACCAAAGAGGCGCGGCGGGTGCGAACGGATTACCAGCGGGTGCGCGGGGCTTTGGCTGAAGAGGCATTTTTCCGTCCGTTTTTTGACTGGCACGAGAAACGAGGGATGCTGTGCGGCTGCGACCAGCAGAGCACTTCGCGCATGGGGTGCCCGGTCGATACCGTCAAGCAATATGCCGATTACCCGCGCACGCACCGCTGGTATGGGGCCCCCGGCTCCGATCACCATGGAGAGGCGCGGATTCACAGTTCGCTTGCCGAACATTACGGCCGCCGGAGGGTCTGGGTGGAGGCGTTTCACTCGACAGGCTGGGGGGGGACGCTGGAGGAAACATTTGATTGGCTGCTGCCGTGGTGGCTGGCGGGTGGAAATCTCTACAGCCCGCACGCCGTTTACTACTCGACCAAAGGCGGTTGGTGGGAATGGGCGCCGCCTTCCACTTGCTGGCGGCAGCCCTACTGGAAGCACTACGCCCAATTTGCCGGCGGCGTCAGCCGCATTTGCGCGTTGCTGGCGCATGGCGGGCATTGCTGCGAAGTCGCCATCCTTCACCCAACCACGACAATCCAGGCTTTCCTGACCTTGGAAGCCCCGCTTCCGCCCGCGACGACGGCCGAAAAAATTTACGGCGATCTGGTCGGTAAAATGGTCTGGTATGATCCCCGACCGGGCATGCTCGGCGGCCTGAGAGTGGACTATAACGTGCTGGACGATGACACGCTCCAACGGGGGGAGGCGTGTGAAGGCAGGCTGAAGGTCGGACATTCCGCCTATTCCACCCTTCTGCTCCCCGGTTGTGTGGCGTTGGAAAAAGCGACCGCGCGGAAGCTGGCTCGCTTTGTGGAGGCCGGAGGCCGTTTGATCGCGATCGGAGCCAAGCCGGAATCCGAAGATCTGGATCCCTATTTTGAATCCAAAAAGGCGCTTTGCGTCAGCGGAGCGGGAGAAGTGGCGGCCCTGCTGGCGGAAACCCCGTGCGCGGTGACCGCTCCTGTGCCGGTGCGCCATCTGCGTCTTGGAGAGGCCAACATGGCCTTCGTGCCGATGGCTTACCCTGGCGCAACCCGGCAAAATACCAACCCGGGTTGGTGGATGGAAGCGACCTACACATTCGATGCGGAGCGGTATCAACGCCCGATGACCGTCACGATCCACCAGTCGTCCATCGCCGTCGAAATATGGGATCCCGCCAGCGGCAAACGGTTCACCCCACGCACCACCCAGGCAACGGATGGGACGCGGGTGGAAATCCCGGATGACGTCTCCGCGGGCGTGTTTCTGGTTTGGACGGCAAACCCGAGCGGAGAAACGGAAGTGGCGGGCATGCGAGTGTGGACGGAACTGGCGCGGTTGCCTTCGCGTTGGACGTTCGAGTTGGAGCAGACCATGGATAATCGTCACGGCGATCTCACGTGGCCGGCCCATCGCGGAGCGCCCTCGGTGCCGACCTGGAGTTTCAGGCATCGCGAAGAACGCGAGTCCGGCAGCGGGGCGGCCGGATGGAATCGTGGCGAATGGAGGGAGGGGAGTTACGATATCGCGCACGCCACCTTCGGGACTCAGGGGTGGCTGCGCGGCCCGGTGGCGCCGAACGATTTGCAGCCACCGGGACGGGGCGGGGGCTGGAACCCGGCCGTTTACTCCCTGTCCCGGGGAATATGGCGCGATCCCCAGCATATTTGGACGTTGGGACCGGGCGGGCATGTGCCAGAGTATTTTCTGGACTTCGGGTTGATGAGAGAAGGCCAGGCGGCGCAGTTCGCAACGTGGATATGGGTGGACGTGGCGCGTGAGGCGCATCTGGCCATCGCCGCGCCGGGACGCAGAACGGCGAAAATAAACGGGGTATCCCATACGGAAACCGCCGGCGGAAACACGTGGCTGCAAGCGGTGGAGCTGCAAGCCGGATGGAACCAGATCGAATGGCATTTCGTCGCCCAGAAGACTTGCAAGGCCCACTGTTATTGGGCGCTGGTGGCGGATCCGGCGCGGTTCCGTCGTCCGGAATTCCTGACGTCCGCGGACGAGCCGCAAGCGGGATCATCGCTTGTGTTCACCAAAGAATTCGAGATTCCTTTCGATGCGGAAGGAGGGGAGGTATTGGTATATGCCACATGCCCCTGCCGCATCCTGCTGGATGGCGTCGAGATTGGCAGGCAGGGTGGGTTCATGCCGTACGGACACGCGGACGTGGCTGTCGTGAAAAAACTCGGGCCGCTCGCCCGTGGAAATCACCGGTTTGAATTGCATGGGGACGACGGCCGGCAAGCCGAGTGGATTCTCGACCCGGAAACCGGATCATCGGATGTCAATCCAAGCGGGGCCTTGGAACCGGTTTGGCTTTTGCTGGATGCCCGGTGGCGCGGAGAAGGTGGCCGCCTCTGGACCGTCGCGACCAGCGAAGACTGGCTCGTGCAACGCGTTGGAGGATCGCCGCTGCCTGCCGGATTGAGACTTGGCAGGCCATCGCATTGGATGACGACGCCATACCTGTTGCGGCCCCGTCCGCACCCTCTGCCCAGGGCCCACTGGCTGGAAATTGAGCCGGCAGGTGATACCGTGCTCGACTTGCAGCCAGACCCTCTGGCCGGCGGACCCCGCACGGAGTGGTTCCAGTGGTTGCTGCCTCCTGGGGCGACCCGGTTGCGGTTGTCCGTGGAGGGATGCTGCTCGCTCTGGGTGGATGGCGAGCCGGTCGAAGTCTGCCACAAGGCCGCGGTGATCCCGCATCCTCAACAAGCCGGCAAAACGGCGGTATTGCGCGTCAAAACCGACCGCGGGTCAAGCGGGGGCGGGTTGTTTTTGGAACCGGTCACATATGAGATGGGAGTTGGCGAAATCGAGCTCGGCGACTGGACGAAACAGGGATTGGAGTCATACAGCGGAGGGGTGAAGTACCGCAGTGCATTTCATCTGGCCGCAACGGAAAGTCCCCGGCTCGCCATTGATCTGGGGAAAGTTCGCGGCTCGGCGGAAGTCTGGATCAATGGTCGAAGCGCGGGAGTGCGCGTCCTTTCCCCTTTTCGCTTCGAGATGGCGGGCTTGGCATGCAAAGGAAAGAATGACGTGGAGGTATTGGTGCTGAACACCCTTGCTCCATATTTGGCGGGGCAGAGCCCCACGCCCTTTGCGAGATCCGGGCAACACGCGTCGGGATTATTCGGGCCGGTGCGAATATTGGGTTCTGTGTAGCAAGACTCGAAGATGCGCTTTCTGGAAATAAATTATGGCCGATGCTCCATGATTTGTGGCAATGCTCAAGGGGTCTGCCGTATTCGGAGGTAAAATCGCCCCATGCATGCTCTCTTTCCCGGCGCCAAATGGATCGGCGCTAATATTTTCGGCAGCCCTCGCACGTCGGCTCCCGCTCCCCACCTCCGCAAGGCATTTCACCTCGGCCAGGCCGTTCGATCCGCGACATTGACCGTCACCGCGCTTGGCCTTTATGAATGCGAGGTGAACGGCCGGCGGGTTGGCGACGAGGTTTTTGCTCCCGGCTGGACGGATTATCGCCGCCGGGTTCAGTATCAGACCCACGATGTGGCGGGCATGCTGGGGGAAGGGGAGAATGTGCTGGGCGCGATTCTGGGCGACGGGTGGTATTGCGGGTTTGTCGGAATGAGAAACCGGCAATACTACGGCGAGCGGCCCCAGTTTCTGGCCCGGCTGGAGGTGGTCCTTCAGGATGGTTCCACCGTCTCCGTGGCAACAGACGCCTCTTGGAAGACCTCCGCCGGACCAATCATGGAAGCCGACATGCTGATGGGGGAAGTCTATGACGCCCGGCGGGAACTTGGCGGCTGGTCCCAACCCGGTTACGACGACACCCCGTGGCTGCCGGCCGTGGTTGGCACGCCAGGCCCCGTCCCGGAACTCAGCCCCCGGCTGGGACCGCCGGTGCGGCGTGTCCAGGAACTGCGGGTGATGAAAGTGGACCCGGAAAGGAATATCCACGATTTCGGGCAGAACTTTGCGGGCCGGGTACGGCTCAAGGTCCGCGCGGAGCGGGGCCGGGTCATCAAGCTTCGCTTCGCGGAGGTCCTCGGCACGGACGGCAGCTTGTTCACGGAAAATCTGCGCGAAGCCCGGTCGCTCGATTGTTATATTTGCAAGGGAGGCGGGGAGGAAGTCTGGGAGCCCCGGTTTACTTTTCACGGTTTCCGGTATGTCGGAATTGGGGGTGCCACAATGGACGACGCCGTGGAACTCACCGGCATTGTTCTTCACTCGGATACGCCTCCCACCGGAAGTTTCCGCTGTTCCCACGAACTCCTGAACCAGCTTCAGAGCAACATCCAATGGGGGCAAAAGAGCAATTTCCTGGAGGTGCCCATGGATTGTCCGCAGCGTGACGAACGCCTCGGCTGGACCGGGGATGCCCAGGTCTTTTGCCGGACGGCCGCTTTTAACATGGATGTCGCCGGGTTTTTCCACAAGTGGATGCGGGACTTGCGCGACGCCCAGACGGCGGAAGGAGGGATTCCTCCAGTGATTCCCCCTATCGGCCTGGAGCCCGAGATGGACGCCGATGGCGGTCCGGCATGGGCAGATGCGGCGATCATTTGCCCTTGGACGGTTTACCTTTGCTATGGCGACCGCTCCATCTTGGAAGAAAACTACGATGCCATGCGGCGCTTCATGGATTTCATCGCCGCCCGGCGCTGCCTGGGCGGCATCCGCTCGCATCCCAAGGTGGACCCTTGGGGCGGCTTTGGCGACTGGCTGGCGATGGATGGCAGCGGCGGCGCGATGGGAAGCACCCCGAAGGATCTCATCGGCACGGCGTATTACGCCTGCGACGCGGAGATCATGGAACAAATAGCCACCCTGCTGGGACGCGCGGAGGAAGCGGCGCGCTATCGCGCCTTGCGGGGCGAAATCACCGAGGCATTCCAGCGGCGGTTCGTGACATTGGAGGGGATGGTCTATCCGGGAACACAAACCGCCTACATTCTTGCTCTCCGCTTCGGGCTGCTTCCCGAAACCCTGCGCGCTCCGGCGGCGGCGGAACTTGTAAGCGACATCCGGCGCCGCGGTTGCCACCTCGCCACCGGATTCGTCGGGACGCCCTATATTTTGCAGGTCCTGGAGGAAGCGGGCTATCTGGACGTAGCCTACAAGCTTCTTGAACAGGAGAGTTGCCCCTCGTGGCTCTTCCCCGTCAAAAATGGCGCAACTACCATTTGGGAGCGTTGGGATGGCTGCACGCCGGAAAAGGGGCCGCGAAACCATCACCCGTATATCAATTCGTTCAACCACTACGCCAACGGAGCCGTGGGCGCGTGGCTGTATACGACGGTTGCGGGTTTGGAACTCGACCCTGCCGAACCCGGTTACCGCCACATCATCTTCCGTCCGCGTCCTGGCGGTTCGTTAAGCTGGGCGGAAGCCAGCCTTCAAACCCATCAGGGCGAAGCCGGCATCCGTTGGGATCTGGACGGAAAATCGCTCCGGCTAACGCTCAAGATTCCCGCTGGCAGCCGCGCCACGCTCGATCTCCCGTCCAGTTACCGCCCGGAAATCTCCAGGTTCGATGCCGGAACCTATCAGATCGTGGCCGAAAACGCTGGCTAGAGCCCAAATCATTGCCGTCCAAAATAGATGGGAGTGGGACAAGGTGTTGATTTTATTTGGAACAGAATTAATCCTCCAAAAATATTGCTTATTCCCAGCTTAATCTTACAAAATACCTTATGAATAATACCTCCGCCCGTCCTTTGCCGCTTGATCAATTGGGAGGCGAATGGATCCCTATGTCTAAGTGGCAGGTGGTGCCGGCACTCGCAAATCTCTACGGGTGCGTCTCGGCTTCTCCCAATGCCACCGGCCTCTGTCACACGCATTTTCATCCGGTTTACTTGGGGCACATAGGCGACAAGCCGGTTCTCGAACTGGAACTCAACGGCCAGCCTGTTTCTGCCAACGCGTTGCGATGGCTTCCATTTGAACTGGAGCGTCGGGCCGAGACTGATATATGGCGCATCCACTCCGCCGTGCGCGTCCCCGCCAATGCCCCGGGAGCGCTGCTGACGGTTGAGATCACAAATGGGGGCGCCGCCGCCGCGGCGCTCGACGCCTCGTTGGACGTGCGCGTGCCGGCACGCAGTTTTCGCGGGGAAATCGTCGGCTTTGTTCCGCCGATTGTTCGCCTGCCTGATGCCAACGCCCACACACTGAGTTGGTTCGAGAATTTCGCCGTGACCGAGGACACGCTCAGCCAGGGCATCGCGTCGCTCGCCGCCACACCTGATGCCGATGCCTTGGAAGGATCGAGATGGCATTGGCGCCGCATGCTGGCGCCGGGAGAAACGCTGGTTCTTCGCTTGTGCGTGGCGATTGGGGAGGACCTCGGGCGTTGCTTTAACGTCCGAACGTGGTGCGATGCCTTTGAACGCGCATGGGACGAATGCCGGACCGGCCTTGAAGCTCGCTGGAGGGATGTATTTACGCCGGCTAACCGGCGTTATGCCGGGCATCTGCCGTTGCCGCCGACGGACGACCCCGCGCTTGTTCGCACCTATTACATGGGAGTGCTCGACCTGCTCATGAACGAGCGCCTGGACCTCCACCCGACACGCTATCGCTCGTTTATTTTAAGCTTCCCCAATCGTGGTGCGGCCACGCAATACCCGTGGGAGGCGGGATTGTGCGCGGACATTTGGGCGCGACTCGACGAGCCTAGTTTGCGCGGCTACCTGCTCGACACTTTGCGTGTCAACTGGCGTCATACCAATGCCTTCGATTTTCACACCGGCGAGGGTATTGGAGATTGGTACACCGTCAACGCATGGTCCATCTGGCTGATGGCGCGGGCTTGTCTTCGTTTTGCAAAGGATGGGTATGCCCTGCTGGATGTGATCGTCAATCGGCGGACGGTGGGAGATCACCTGGAGGAGATCGCGTGGAGCTGGCGTGAGCGGCTCGACGAATCATCCGGTCTCATGCACTGCGGGGACAAATGGAATATGCTGGAGTGTGTCCACGGCTATGAGCATATGGTGGCTTCGTATAACGCCGCGGCCGTCGCCATTATGAGAGGAGTGGCGGACGTGCTCGACCAGTGGCGCGGCTCCGGTGCGGGCAATCTTTTGCGCGAGGCGGCCTTGGCACAGGTTCCGAAGGTTCTTTCGCTCTATGCGAGCGATGGGTGGTGGGCCTGTTTGCGTGACGGCGGCGAGCGCCGTGTGGTGCGCCACCTTTACGATCAGATCACGGTCAGCCGCTGTCTCGGGGATGATCTCCCTTCCCATATCGCCGGGGATATGATGGCTGCCATCCGTCGCGAGCTTTTCAGTGGCAACTGGATGCTGGCCATGTCCCCGCATGACCCCGAAGCGGTCGCGCGCGCAGCGGCTGGTGAAGCCCCCCGGTACGACCACACTTGGACTGGCAGCTACTCGGCTTGGGTCGCCCAAGCGGCTGAATTATTCATCAGGCATGGCGCGAGAGAGGAAGGAGAGGCAATTCTTCGCCGGGCGGCGAAGGTTACGCGCCAGGGGCCGTTTGGGGCAGCCGTAGCCGCCGGTTTCGGATCGGGCGAGGAAACCAAGACAGGCATATTCTCCAGTCTCTCCGGCGCGGCCTTCTCCCAAGCCATGATAGAGACGCTTTGGGGTGCAAACCCCCCATGATATTGCGCGTCGCGAGAATCGGGTGAGATCGGGGGCGGAGATTTTCGCAATGGTCTCGTGCGATTGAAAACGGAGCACGAGACCACCAATGTCCGGGGTTTTACCAGTCCCCGCTCCGAGGGAACGCCTCATGCTTTTCCCGTTTGGAGGCTGATCCCTGCCCGGCGCCACATTGCCACGAGGTCAACGACGCGGCCTTCGTCGGCAGCCAGGTCCAACCCGAAGGCAACGATTGCCGATTTTATCCCATCCTCGCAGGAGGCGAGAGGCGGCACTCCACACAACATGGTCTCAACCATCGCTTCGCCCATCTGCTGGTCGCCTCCGCCGTGGCCGTCTTCCACGTGGGTGTCGGTTTTTTCGATCTTCGAGGCCCACCCGATTTTTTGAACTTCGATCGTGCTGGCGCACAAATCCGCGCGCAATGTTCCCTCGGTGCCGCATAGGTAGAAGCGGCGCTCAGGCGTTCCGGCATTGCAGTTCGTATGAAACGTTCCCCGGACTCCGTTCGCGTACTGAAGAATGGCGACTTGGTTGTCGAAAATATCGGCTTTGTCGTCGAACGGGTTGCAGCGATGCGGGTCGGGCCAGGAGCAATAGGCGGACCGGCCATTTTCGTCGAGGCCGATTTGCTCCATCAGGCGGGCGTTTCCAGGTGTGAAAAAGTCGCGTCCTCCGAAGCTGGCGACCCGCACGGGCAGCGAACCGATGATCCAATTGGCCAGATCGATATCGTGGCAACATTTCTCGAGGAGATGGGTTCCGGCATTTTCGCGTTTTCTCCGCCAGTTCCCGAAAATGTAACCTCCGTGGTTGAAGGGAAGCGTCTCGTTGAACTCAAACGAAACGATCCGCCCGATCGCGCCGGAGCGGACCACCTCCATGATGCGCTGGTAATGCGGGGAGTAACGCAGGACGAGACCGAAGGCGAACGTTTTCCCCGATTTGTGGACGGCATCCCTGATCGCCAGGCAATCCTCGAGAGTGGTGGCCAGCGGTTTTTCGCAGAAAACATTTTTCCCCGCGCCGAGAGCGAGGACGGCTTGGCGAGCGTGATGGCAGTTCCATGAGCCGATAAACACCCATTCGATGTCCGGATCAGCGAGAAGCGTTTTTTCGGAGGGGCTGTTGCGGCAGCCCGGGCCGAATTGCTCGCGGACCGCCCCGATCGAATCCGGGTCCGGATCATAGGCGGAGACAAAGTGGATGCGATTTCCCGGATCGTGGCCGGCAATTTCCTTTAGCACGGAACGAAGCCGTGCCCCGCATCCTATAAGTCCGACGTTTACGTTTTTTTGAGGGGCGGCGCCTCTCTCATTCTTTGCAATTTTGGATTTCATATACAGTCATCCCATGGACGGGCACAGCGGGTGCATGGCCGGTGATTCTATGCGGCTCGGGCTGCGGTTGAAAGACGAATCGCGCTCAAATCTTGTCCCATTTGCCGGTCGCTGGAAGGAGACGGCAAACCTGGATGGGAAAACCGAGATCTTCCGCCAACCTTTTGTGGCCACGGGGGCGGCCTTGAGTGCCTGTGTCAAGCACAGGCAACTCTACTTCTCGATAATTTTGACGTCGTCAATGTAAAGCGTCCCGCGCTCGCGGCCGGGGCTGAGAGCGAAGAAGATATACACAGCCCAGCGCACCTCAGTGAGATCGGCAAGGTTTTTATCTTCCAGCTTCGGTGTAAACTCTTTCTTCACCTCTGTCCATTGCGGACCCGGACTGAACGTGACAACCTCCTGTTTGTCCTGCCGAGCATCGTTTGTTCTCACGATTACAGACCCCCGGTCACCGCGTTCGATTTTTGGTCCGCTCAACTGCTTGAACCCGGAATAATTGATGCGCACGGAGGCGCCGGTAACTTTGCTGCCCTTGACCTTCATCGAAAAGACATAAGTTTTGTTCGTCTTGAGCGGGGTGCGGCCGGCCTGAATCACGGTGAAAAAATTTGCGGGCGCGGAGTATGCTCCGCTTGTCGTGTCCCAGTCCGCGAAAAAAGCCGGGCTGTATTGCGTCGGCTCCGGCATGAATTTGTTCGGGCTCGGGACATACCCGGCCCGGAGGCAGGCGGCGCCTTCGATGGGCATGGCTTCGGGATCATCCTCCGCCTTCACCACCGAGATGAAACCGTAGAAATTGCCGCGGGTCAGGCCGTAATCACAATCCCATCCGGATGGGAGGTTGAACGGAGGGGTTCCGGCATCACCCTTGACTTCCACGGGCGTTCCAAATTCCGGTTCCGTCTTTGTCCCCGCATTCAAGGAAATCGCGATTTTCCCGTTGCTCTTTCCGAAGACCAGATCGAACAGGCCGTCGCCGTTGAAATCGCCGGCGGCGATCGTTGCGATCCCGCCCAGCGAGAGCAAGCCGGGGGCTTTGGCCGCCTCCATCGGGTCGGTTGCCGGCGCAACCGCTCCGGGTTTCGCCCCGCCCACTGGAATGAACGAATCGAAGGCCAGCGTCTCGCCGGCTTTCCATGGCTTTCCCTTGTTGAGGTAGACGGCGACTTTTCCCGTGCGCTCCGTGACCAGCAGGTCCTGAAATCCATCGCCATTGTAATCGACGATGCAGGGCGTGAGCTGTTCGAGGCCCATCCCGTAGGCAAGCACGCCGCGGTTGTTTTCGTCAAAGACGGGCTTTCCGCCGGTGCCCTGGTTGAGAAGCAGGTGGATGCTGTTCGCGGAGTAGGATCCCTCGCCGACAAGCAGGTCGTCCTTCCCGTCCCGGTCCCAGTCCCACACCTCCGGGGCAAACACGTTTCCCCATTTTTTCAGAGAGTCCTTCATGGTGGGGATGATCGCGGAGGCGATGCTCGTCGGCTGCCGGAAATCCGGTTTGACGCCGGAACCGGAATTGGGGATGAGCATGATCTCGCCGAGGTAATTCCCGATCACGAGGTCCATTTTGCCGGATCTGGTGATGTCACGGAGATGGATCCGCTGCCCCTGGCGCACGCGCGTGATTCTTGGATCCTGATCCAGACCACGCGTGGTCGGGTCCGCAGGATTAAAGCGCGAGAGAAAAATATTGGCCAGCTCGCCCACCGTGAACTTCGGCTCGGTCTTTGTGCCGGAATTGAAATAGACCCGCAGATACCCCACGACGTCCATCACCGCGATGTCGGGCAGTCCGTCCCCGTTGAGGTCGGCGACCGACACCGAGACCGGCATGCTGGTATCCGCAATCGTCCCGCTCGTGGTCAGGATGGGCAACGCGCCCCGTTCTCCCGCCAGAGCCCCGGTGGCATCCACGCCGCCCCAGAGATTGTCCCGCCGGTATCCCGACTCAAAGTCTCCGTTCCCAATCATGTTTTTCGGAGCCGCGGGAGTCGTGGCGGGAGATTGCGCGAATAGTGGCACGGCCAAAAACAGCCAGCCTGCACGGGCAAGGAGGGAAAACAAGGAGCCTTGCATGTTAAGAAGTGCGATCTTAAATCTCCAGGCCCCGCAGGGCGGGTTCATGACGCGCGTCATGTCGGGATTGTGCTTCATAATGGGATTTCCTATTGGTTGAGGGACTGGAACAGGTCGGCGACCCGGACGGTGCGTTCCTCGCGGCGGGAGATTTCCGCGGCCTGCCCGATGGCGGTTGACCACATGCCGTGTTCCGTCGTCGAAGTGTTTTGTTTCCGGCCTTTGATAACATTGATAAAGGTGTCCACCAACATGGGATCGGCGCCGCCATGTCCGCCCGGCACTTCGGGAAGGGTGTGCGTGATCACTTCCTGGCTCCAGCGCGGGCGGATCGTGATCGTCCGTTTTTCCAGGCTGACGTCCGCCTGGCCGCGATCCCCGACCACCGTGTAGAGGCGGTCGGTCACAGAGGTGACAAAACATTCGAGGTGGCTGGCCTTGACGCCATTTTCGTATTCCACCATCGCGATGCCGTTGTCGTGGGTGTCTTTGTCGGAAGTATACATGCAGAGGTCCTTGGCGTAGCCGTCGGAGGCAACCGCCCGGTCGCCCCAGGGGCTGTTCGGAAGGTCGTCCACCTTGAATACATCCGGGCAAATCTCACTGTAATGGCATTGATGGCAGGTCGGCCCAACCGGCGCATCGGGCTTGACCTCGAAGGGAATATGCCGCGGGTCGAGCACATCAACCCCCGCGAAGGCGCTGACCTTGACCGGCCTCGGGAAATCCAACAACCAGTTGAAGACATCGAAGTCGTGGCTCCCCTTGTGGATCCAAAGCCCGCCGCTCTTTGCATACAGGCGGTTCCAACGCGACATATAGGTGCGGCCCCCATCGTAAAACTCGCGGTTTTCCATCAGAAAAATACGGCCCAGCACGCCATCGGAAACCAGGCTCTTCAGCTTGACCAGCACATTGTGATGGCGCAAATTGAAGCCCATCATGAGGGTCTTGCCGGACTTTTCAGCCGCGCCGATGATGTTTTGGCAGCCCTTCACGGTGGTCGCCAGCGGCTTGTCGATCAGGACATGGACCCCGCCACACAACGCCGCCACCGCGTTGGGCTCATGGCAAAAGTCAGGGCTGGTGATGACCACGGCATCGAGTTTCCCGCCGGCGATCAGGGATTCCACGGAGGCGTGGCAATCCGGCTGGATGCCCAGTTCCTTTGAAGCAAACTCCATCCGAACGGGATTGGGATCGCAGAGCGCCACCACCCGGGCATCCTCCCGCGATTGGATCGCCTTGCCGAAACACAGGATTCCCCGCGAACCGGCACCAATAATACCCACTCGAATTTTTGGTTCTTTCATCGTGTTTTGATATCCGTCCACTCCGTCAGGATAGCCATCCTGAATTTTCCGGCCGAAAGCCTGAGCTTTCTGGCGCCGCCGGTTTTTTTCATGACCAATGTTTTTCCGGAGAAAAGGTCCTTCACCTTGCCCGCGGGGAAAATTTCCTCCGCGAAAGCGAGGGTGACGCTCGGGCAGCCCGCCGGGAAAAAAACGAAGGCGACGTCCCTGCCCCCGCTTTTTCCGTGGCGGACATAAGGGTTCGCGCTGGAGGCAGCCGCCATGTCAGCCGCAACCGTTATG
>JBAYWC010000006.1:0-49873 GCA_041674265.1 Terrimicrobiaceae bacterium | reverse complement strand
GCCCACACCACAAAACCACCTCCGACTTCTTCTCTGCCATGAACGCAAACCACCACCGCTATCCCTTCCGTGCCATCTTTGCCTCTCGCCCTCCGTTCAACACCGCTTCATGAATTGGCCGTGCCTTGGACGCGAAATTTCCCATTTTACTTTTTCAGAAATCCGCCTTTGATGCACAATTCGCCTGTTCATCATGTTCAACTGGATTCTCAAGAAAATCATCGGCTCAAAGAACCAGCGGGAAATCCGCCGGCTGCATCCGCTTGTTCGGCGCATCAATGAGATCGAGTCCGGGCTCCAGTCTTTGACGGACGAGGCCCTCCGTGCCAAGACCCTGGAATGGAAAGAGCGGCTCTCGAAAATCGGGGAGTTGGGCGTCCTGGCCGCCGAGTTGGAAGCCATTCTTCCCGAGGCATTTGCCGTTGTGAAGAACGCGGCGAGGCGCATGGTCGGCCGGGGGATCACCGTCTGCGATCAACCGCTCACGTGGAACATGGTTCACTTCGACGTCCAGCTGATCGGCGGGATGATTTTGCACCGGGGCCGGATTGCCGAAATGGCGACCGGTGAAGGCAAGACCCTCGTGGCCACGCTCGCGGTCTATTTGAATGCCCTCAGCGGGCGCGGGGTTCATGTGGTGACCGTGAACGACTACCTCGCCAAGCGCGATGCCGAGTGGATGGGACAGCTCTATTCTTTCCTCGGCCTCACGGTGGGAGTGATCCAGAACGACCAGACACCCGAATACCGCCGTGCCCAGTACCAGTGCGACATCACCTACGGCACCAACAGCGAGTTCGGTTTCGACTACCTGCGCGACAATGGCATGGCCACAAGCCGGGAACAGCAGGTCCAGCGTGGGCACTATTTTGCGATCGTGGACGAGGTGGATTCCATCCTCATCGACGAGGCCAGGACGCCGCTCATCATCAGCGGTCCCGCGACCGTCTCCACCCACCAATACGACCGCTTCAAGCCGCTCATCGAGCAGCTTGTGCGCAAGCAGACGATGCTCTGCAACCGGCTCGCCAGCGAGGCCAGGGAGCAACTCGAGGCCGGCAAGCGCGAGGAGGCCGGCCGGACCCTCTTCAAGCTGAAACTCGGCCAACCCCGCAACAAGGCCCTCCTCCGCATGATGGAAGATCCGGACATGCGCAAGGTCATGGACAAGGCCGAGCTCGAATTTTACAAGGATACCGATGGAAAGGCGGCGCTCGTCGAGCTCAAGGAGGAGCTGTTTTTCACCATCGAGGAACGCCAGCACGATGCCGACTTGACGGAATTGGGCCGGGATTACCTCAATCCGGACGACCCGAACGCGTTCGTGCTTCCCGATCTTCTCACCGAGTTTGCGGACATCGAAAACGACCCGGCGCTCGACGCGGCGGGCAAAGCGCAGAAAAAGGCGGCCCGCCAGCAATACTGCGATGCCCAGGCGGAACGCATCCACAATATTTCGCAACTTCTCAAAGCCTACTGCCTCTACGAAAAGGACGTCGAGTATGTGGTCGAGGAAAACAAAGTGATGATCGTGGATACCTTCACCGGCCGGAAAATGCCGGGCCGCCGCTGGAGCGACGGGCTCCACCAGGCGGTCGAGGCGAAGGAAGGCGTGCAGATCGACCGCGAGACCCAGACCCTCGCCACGATCACGATCCAAAACTACTTCCGCCTCTACGAAAAACTCGCCGGCATGACCGGCACCGCCGAGACCGAAGTCAATGAATTCCACGACATCTACCAGCTCGATGTCAACGTCATCCCCACCAACCAGAAAGTCGCCCGGACCGATGAGAACGACCGGATTTTCAAGACCCGCCGCGAAAAATACCACGCCGCCATCGAGGCGATCCGCGAATCCCACGGGCGCGGACAGCCGGTGCTCGTCGGCACGGCGAGCGTCGAGTCGAGCGAATTGCTCAGCCGCATGCTGAAGCTGCAGAAAATCCCCCACACCGTCCTGAATGCGAAATACCACATGCAGGAGGCCGAGATTGTCGCGCGCGCCGGACTTCGCGGAGCGGTGACGATTTCCACGAACATGGCCGGACGCGGCACCGACATCAAGCTCGGCGAGGGTGTCAGCGGCCTCGGCGGCCTCTACGTGATCGGAACCGAACGCCACGAATCCCGCCGCATCGACCGCCAGCTCCGCGGGCGTTGCGCGCGCCAGGGCGATCCCGGCCGCTCGCGGTTCTATGTGAGCTTCGAGGACGATCTCATGCGGAATTTCGGCGCCAGCGACCGCATGACAAAAATCATGGAAACGTTCGGCCTCAAGGAAGGCGAGGAACTCGAACATCCGTGGTTGAACAAGAGCGTCGAGACCGCCCAGAAGCGGGTCGAGCAGCGCAACTATCAGATGCGCCGCCGCACCCTCGAGTTCGATGACGTGATGAACCAGCAGCGCGAGGTCATCTACGGCTACCGCAACGAGGTCATGGATTCCGAGAATACCCGCAGCCTTATTCACGAGGTGATCACCGAGGCCGTTCCCAAAAAAGTCGCGGAGTTTCTCGATGTCGTCGAGGGCGAGGAACCGGACGCCGAAGGCCTCCTCCAGTGGATCAACTCGACTTTTCCCCTCGGCCTGAGCCGCGAGAAAGCGGCCCTGGATTCCCGCTCCGTCGAGGAGAACGGACAGTTCCTCACGCAGACGATCCGCGATGCCTACGATCGCAAGGCCGCCCTGGAAAACCCGGACGCCCTGCGCGGACTCGAACGCTACATCATTCTCAATGCCGTTGACCGGCTCTGGCAGGAACACCTTTATGCCATGGACGGACTCCGCGAGGCGGTTTATCTCCGCGCCTTCGGACAGAAGGATCCCCTCGTCGAATACAAGAACGATGCCTACGGGATGTTCATCGAATTGATGGACAGCATCAAGGTCGAGATCCTCAACAACCTTTTCCGCAGCACCACGAATCTGCAGGCATTCGAGCAGCTTCTCGCCAGCCTGCCGCAGAATCTTCTCCGCGCCGATCCCGCCGCAAGAGCGCGCCCCGTTGCCTCCGCCAGCGCCGGCGGACAGGAGTTGTCAGGCGCCCCTCCCGTTCCGAAGTTGGAGCTTCCCATCAAGCGCGAGCTGCCGAAGGTCGGCCGGAACGATCCGTGCCCGTGCGGAAGCGGCAAGAAATTCAAATCCTGCTGCGGACGCGCGGCTTGATATACCCGTCGCGGGGGGGAGTGAAGGCACTTGCAAATCGCGGGGTGCCTGCGCGAGGATGGACGCATGTCCCCCTTGAACAGCCTCATCCTCGGACTGGGGCTGTTCTTTCTCGGTCTCCAACTCGTGGGCCAGAACCTGCGGCAACTGAGCGGCGGCGGTTTTCGGAATCCGGTCAAATCCGCCACGCACACGCCTTTTCTGGCGACACTGCTCGGACTCGTGGCCGGGGCTCTCATGCAGAGTGCGGCGGCGGTGACATTCATCTTGGTGAGCATGGTGGGCAGCGGGTTGATCCAGCCGTCTTCCGCGAGGATCGTTGTGGTCTGGTGCAATGTCGGGCTCGCGGCGCTCGCTTTTCTCGCGGCGGTGAACATCCACCCGTTCGTGGCCTGTCTCGTCGGTGGGGCCGGGATCTCCATGGGGTCGGTGCGAGCCAAGCCCTGGAACACGATCGCCGGCGCCCTGCTCGGTGTGGGCATGATCCTTTTGCCCTCGGTGAGATGGGGGCGGGGGCGGCGCCTCTCCAGGATGCGGAATGGTTCCACGCCGGCCTCGATGCCGCGCTGGGATGGTCGGAACTGGCCTTTGTGTGCGGCATCGCGGCGGCCGCGATCCTGCAATCGAACACCGGCGCCGCGATGCTCGTGATCGCGCTGGCGGGAGCCGGGGCCATACCGGTTTCCCAGGCCATGCCGGTGATCTTCGGCACGAACCTGGGAGCGATCATCCTCCGGCTTTTTCTTTCGGCCGGCATGAACGGCGATGCCTTGAGGCTGGTCCGGATGGAGGGCCTTTTCTGCGCGGCCAGCGGGATTTTGATGATGGCTCTCTTTTACCTGGAGGAGGCCGGTATTCCGCTGGTCGGCGCACTGGCGCGAGAGGTGAGCGGCGGGCCGTCGGTCCATCTCGCCGTGGTTTTTCTGCTGTCCAATCTTCTGCCCGCGCTCGTGCTGATGCCGGTGCTGCCGGCCTGTTCACGGTTCCTGAAAAGGCTGTGGCCGAACGATCCGACCCCGCGTCCCGGCGTCCCGGCATTTTTGACGACGCAGGCGCTCGCAGATCCGGCATCGGCGCTGGACCTTCTTCCGAAGGAACTCGGACGGCTGCTCTCCGGGGTGAACGTGGAGTCGAGCGGAGGAAATCCGCAGCCGGTTTTCCGCGGATATCGAAAAGTGCGCCCCCCGTCAAAGCTCGCGCTCTCGGCACTTGGCGACGATTTCGACATTGCCGCGTGGGTGATCCACCGGGTCTCCAAGCTTGAACTGAAAACCACCCCAACCCGGATTGCGCCGCGTATTTGACATCCCGTAGAAATGAATTCATTTTCACCATCATGAATTTGGATTCCTCGGCAGCCGTTTCTCTCTCGCTTCGCCGGCGGAGCGCTCGTGGCGAG
The DNA here is from genome assembly GCA_041674265.1 of Terrimicrobiaceae bacterium. Taxonomy (GTDB): domain Bacteria; phylum Verrucomicrobiota; class Verrucomicrobiia; order Chthoniobacterales; family Terrimicrobiaceae; genus QYQL01. Next base: position 45,305 of record JBAYWC010000006.1, on the reverse strand, counting down.
CGGAGGAAAACGATTTGCGACGCAACCTGTCTGTGATCGAGAAATGCATCGCCCCGGGGCAGGCGCATGGCGAAATCCTTCCCGGCACCCCCCCGGCTTTTCGCCGGCGTCTTCCTCGGCGTGACGCTCCAGATCATCCGCCAGCGGATCCGTGAGAAAGGTTCCGGGCGGCTGGTCGATTCCGCCGGTTTTTCCGCGGATTGCTTTCTTCATGGAGCCGCCTCGGGCGCCCGCCTCACCCCACGATTCCAAGGAAAACCTTCGCTGTCAATTTTCTCGCCACTCTCGCGCTCGCTTCTTGTGGCCGGCCGTCACCGCAGAAGCCGGCCGCCGGCGCCGCGACGCTTACGCCGTCACACCCGGCGCGCCATTTCTGAAATCCGAGTTTGGTTTTTACTGCTGGGAAGAGTGGAAGCGGCAGGGCGTGCCCGATATCAAGCAAGGCTCGCCCGAGGCCGCCGAACTGTTCCATTATGACGAGCCCGGTTTTCACGGCCTTTGGGAACTGGGATGGTGCGAACCGGCCTACGTTCCCCGTTTCGAGGTCAAAATCCTGGAGGACCGCGGGGAAACGGAAGTCGAGCAAGACTGGGCAGGCCGCGGTGTTCTCTATTTCAAAGGCCGGCGCCAGGGGTTCATGCCGGAACACATCGCGCATCCGGTCAAGGATCTCGAAACATGGAAGGCCCATGCCGAGTGGCGGCTCGATCCCGGAGATCCGCGCCGCCACGAGGGGCTGGAAGATCGCATGGCCGCGGCCCGTGGAGAGATGATCACCCAGCACGTGGCCGGTTCCTTCATGTATTTGCGGGCCATGCTGGGCCCCGAGGAACTCCTCTATGCGTTCCACGACCAGCCCGGTCTCATCGAGGTAGCCATGCAGCGGTGGCTGGAGCTGGCCGACGCCGTGACCGCCGCCCACCAGCGACATGTGACGCTCGATGAAATTTTTTTCGCGGAGGACAATTGCTACAACCACGGCCCCCCTGATTTCGCCCGCGATGATCCGAGGCATGCTTCTGCCCTACTACAAGGAACTTCTCCGCCGGGAGAGAGGAGGCTACATCCCGACATGCGACCACGGGGTGCCCGCGGACGTGACGCTCGCAAACTATCTCCACTACCGCCGGCGCTGCGTGGAACTCGGCGAATAATCCGGAAATTTTCTACGATTTCGGGCGACAAAGCGGGGGGCGTGGGACAAAATTCCCGCATGTTCAGGCCCGGTCCTCTGACAGTTGTTTTGGCTTTTGTCTTCATGGCGCCATTCGCGCGAGCGTGGGGTCCGCTGGGGCACATGCTGACGATGAAGATTGCCTCCGGGGAACTGACTCCGAAGGCACGGGAACGATTGGATGCGGCGATCATCCGGTTCAACGCGAAGGAAAAGCCGGACGCGCCTTACGATGCGGTGACAGCCGCGTGCTGGATGGACGACGTGAGGGCGCGGACAAAAGATTTCAACGAATGGCATTATGTGACCCTGCCGTCCACGCACGAGGGGCTCCCGCTGCCGGAAGGGACGCGACAGGCACCGGATGTGGTTTGGGCCATCGGGCAGTGCGAGGCCATCGCCGAAGGCGGAGGCGAAGAGCCGGGGATCGACCGCGATCAGTCCCTGGTAATGTTGCTGCACCTTGTCGGGGATATTCACCAGCCGCTCCACACGACAGGACGCAGCGACTATGGCGGCAATCAGGTGCGCCTCTCCAACCTGAAGGACGTGGAGGCGGATCTGATTTTCTCCAAGGGCGGCAACCTCCACTTTTTCTGGGACAGCGCCTATCGCCGGGAGTTCCGGAACGGTGAAGTCGCGGTGTCCTGCGCCGCTCCCCTCCATCCGCGCCTATCGCCGGTCACCGGGCACCGGGAGGCGCGGAAACTCGTGGATCGCGAGGCGCCCGAACTCCGGAAAAAATATCCGCCGGAGGCGTTCGGTGATGTCCTTGGCGGCGACGCATCCGCCTGGGCTCGTGAGAGCCATGCCCTCGGCTTCGATCTCGCCTACGGAAAACTTCCCGCCGGCTCGCCGGTTCGACTCGACCGGGAATACGTCGGGGCCTCCCGGGTCTGCGCCGAAAAACGCATCGCGCTCGCGGGATACCGGCTGGCCGCGTTGCTGAACCGGCTCTTGGATCCGGTGGAAAATTAGGCCCCGACTCCCCCGTGTGTTCCACGAACGTTCCATCCACCTATATCCTGGACGGGATTTGGGGCGGGCATACACGCTGGGAACGCCTGCGGTTCCGCATCGAAAAAAATGTCGGCCCCTGCCGGATCTGGCGTTACGACAATTCCGGGCGCACATCGCTCGAAGCAGTCGGCCGCGAGCTGCGGGAAGAACTGCACGGGACAAGCGGCCCCCTCAATGTGGTCGGCTACAGCATGGGCGGACTTGTTGTCCGCGAGGCCCTGCGGGTGGCCCATGTCCTGCCTGTCCGCAGCGCCGTTTTCCTGCACTGCCCCCACGGGGGATCGCTGGCCGCGCATGCCTTCACGCTTCCAGCCTGCAGGGAGATGCGTCCCGGCAGCGACTTTCTTGCGAGACTGGACGGGGCACCTTGGAAAATCCCCACGCTGGCGACTTGGTGCGCCCTGGACGGAGTTGTCGTGCCCGGCTTTTCCGCATGCTGGAAACATGCCACCGCGACCCTTCAAAGCCCTGTTCCCGCGCATGCCTGGCCGGTGATCTCGCCGGGGATTCACAAAGCCGTCATCCGCTTTCTACAGAAGGGGATGGCTCCCGGGTGAATCCCGGTGGCTTTGGCGAAGCCGGCGATGGCGGAACACGCCTCGTGTCCCGCCACAGGAAACCCCGTCTTCAGGTGTGCTGGTTGAACAGAAATCCCGGGGCCAGCGGGACTTTGATGGATTTTCCCGAGCGGGACTCCAGCTCGACCGACCGACCGTTTTTGCCTTTGCGGATGTGTCGGACTTCGTCAAAGCCGTTGGGAATCGGAGCCACGGCCATGATCGAATTGATGGAGACGCCGGAACCGGGAGTGAACCCGATGAAGGTCGGAATTCCCGCCTTGTTGAGCGGGTTGGGGCGGACGGACTCCGCGTGTCCGCAGTGGAAATAGGAGGTGACATCCTCAAGGCCGATGACCTTGCGGTGCCTTCCGCTCCATGGCGGGTAGTGGCGGCCGCCGTTTGACATCCAGAAAACCGTCGAGCGCAGGATGCGCGGGTCCTTGAGCGAGAACCAGACCCAGCCTTCCTCCGCGACCACCGCGGCCGTCCATGCGAAAGGCAGGGAGTCATCGGAAACGAGCATGACCAGATCCTCGAATCCCTCCCGCGCCGGATAGACCGAGAGATCCGCTTTCCCCCCATCGGCCTTGGGAACATTTTTCAGGGACGAAAAGACCGCCCCTCTTTTCAGGCAGGAGTATCCGCCTTCCACGGCATTCTCAAACTCCCCCGGGAACACCTGCCCATGAACAAACGGGCTGGTGCTGATGCGCGCGCAACCCTGGGCGGGGAGGTGAAGCATGGCATGGTGCCCCACCGGCATGCGCCCCGACAGTCCGGAGACCACATGCCGCTGGTAGATTGCGGGATGTCCTTCCACGAGGGAGAGGAACTTGTCCACGCGCCCGCGCCGGATTTTCGTGCGGAGCGAGAAATGCAGGGCGCCCGGGTCGGGAGACGGCTCGTTTTTCCATCTCCTGTTCGCGGTCTCTCCATGAACAGGGTGTCGCTCGCCGGCGTGGACGGTTCCATTGCCGCCGAACGGCATGCAGAAAAAATCTCCCCGGAGAACCTTGATAACCTCCGGCCCCGGTGGATTTTCCAGCGCCCAGGGGGCCACTGAAAGCGGGGAGACCCACTTGTCGCCAACGCGGAATTTTGCCGGCCAGAGTTGGCCGCCGCGCGTGGTGATCCCCGCTTCCACATGGCGGGTTTTCATGACCAAGGTCTCTTGTCCGAGGAGGGTTGTTTTTTGGGCGGAGGGCATGGCTCTCAATCTCCCAGAACCGCCGGTTGTGGAAAAGACGGAATTTTTTCCAAAAGGGATTTCCTTGCCGGGGGCGCTCACCCGGCAACGAACCGCAGCGCGTCTCCGAGGCGGTTTCTCCAGGAGAGTTCGTCATGGGTGCCACCCTCGACCTTGCGGATCACGAATTGCGCGCCATCCACCCACCCCTTCTGGCGGAGCAGCGAGCCCAGCTCGGCGTGGTAAGGCTCGTAGCATTCATCGAGACCCTGGGTGCCGTAGTCGAAATACATCCGCGCGCCGTCCGGCAGGGCCGGCTCCACGGCCAGGGCGTGAAGCTGGGAGGCATCGGAAGGCAGGGCCTGCGAGATGTCCTCGAAGGAAGTCGAGAGGCAGAGGAAATTCCCAAAGATCCCCGGATGCCGCAGGGCGGTGTAAAAGCTGTTGAGCGCACCGAGTGAAGTGCCGCCAAGAACCCGCGCATCCGGCGATGCGAGCGTCCGGTAGTGGGCGTCCATATGCGCGACCAGGTCCGTGGCCACGAAATGCGCATAGGCCGCTCCCCCGAGCTCGGGCGAGAGATCGAAGTCCCGCATCGAATGATTGTCCCCGCTGAACCCCTCCGGATGGCAGATCCCGACAACGATCGATTCCGGCATGACCCCTTGCGCCGAAAGGATGCCGACCCATTCATCGGCCGCAAGATCGACGCCGCTGATCGCGCTTGTCAGCGGATTGAAGACATTGTCGCCATCGTGGAGAACGATCACCGGAAACCGCCGGTGCGGCTCGGCGCTGTAGCGCGGCGGAAGCCAGACCAGCAGATCGCGCCAGCCTGCCAGGCCACGGGAATGAATCCGTTCGCGCGTGAGCCGGCCATGATACCGGTCTTTCCAATCCGCCACCGTGTGGTGCAGGGTCGCATCGAGCCAGACTTCGTGGAAATAATTTCCGGGCACATGCCCGAACGCGTCCACGGCCTCGGTCTCCCAGCTTCCCCGGATGATCTTGTATTCGAAATGCGTCCCGGTTTCCGCCTCGAATTGGCCCTCCAGCCAAGGGGCCGCCCACCGCAACGGAAGCGCTCCGGACGGGTTCCAGTCCCCAAGGGCCGGAAGGCTGCCGATGACACAGGCATTGTCCGCGGAATGGTCCACGGGAGGAACGATGCGGAACCGGATCGCGCTCATGATTTCAAAGCCGTCTGGGATTCGAAAAGTTCGTGCTCCGAATAAGGCGTGGTCCGCGGCTCTCCTGCCAGGTACCCCTGAATATAATCCACGCCCATCTTGGCCAGAAGGTCGAAAACGGCGCGCGATTCCACATACTCCGCGACCAGGGGGATTTTCAAAGCGGACGCCAGCGCCTGCACCGCCCGGATGACGGCTTGGTTGAAGGGATCGACATCGAGTTGGCGAATGAAAGTGCCTTCGACCTTGATCATGTCGATGGGCAGCGATTTGAGATAATTCAGGGAGGAGATGCCGGTCCCGAAGTCATCCAACGCGAAACGAAACCCGCGCTTGCGGAGCGCGGACATCACCGATTGCGCCTGGGGAAGATTGGTAATGACCTCGTTCTCGGTGAGTTCGAAAATGATCCGCTCCGGCCCCACGGAACGCTCCGCCAGGGTGGCCTCCACGAAATCCGCAAAGTCACCGTTGGCAAAAGAACTCCCGGAAATATTGATGGAAAGGTGGGCGTCCGGCCTGTCCGCAAGCGAGTCCGCCGCGCGCGCGATGACGAACCTGTCGAGCTTCGCCGTCTGCCCGGATCTCTGGACCGCGCTCATGAATGCCACCGGATGCACGGGGGCGCTTTCCGGACGGTCCGCGAGGCGGAGCAGGACCTCATGACACAAGATCGTCCGGCCTGCCGTTGACACAACCGGTTGGAAATAAATTTCCAGCGTGCCGTTCTTCATGGCGTTCTTGATCCGTGACGACCAGTCATTGTCCGCGACCAGGGCTTCGAGAGCCCCGCCGGTCTCGCGATAAAGCTCCACGCGGTTCCGTCCACCGGCTTTTGCGGCATAACAGGCGGCATCCGCCACGCCAAGGACATCCGGGGCCTGCCTCGTTCCATCGATGGGAGCGATTCCGATCGAGGCCCCGACACGGAATGTGCGCCCCTCCTCGGCAAACACCAGATTCTCGATATTCTCAAGCAATCCCTCCCCGATATTCATGGCATCCGGAACCGAACAATCCGGCAGCACGATCACAAATTCATCCCCGCCGAACCGCACCAGAATGTCCTCTGCCCGGACGGTGCTGCGGAGAATATCCGCCACGGTAAGCAGGAGGCGGTCGCCCGCCTCATGGCCGAGGGTGTCATTGACGACCTTGAAATTGTCGAGATCGATGTAGAGCAGCGCCCCTGCCCGTCCGCTCCTCGCTTCGACCACCACGTCGCCCACGGCCAGCGGAAGTCGCCGCCGGTTGAAGAGCTTTGTCAGCGGATCATGATCGGCGAGGAATTCCAGGTCGTTTTCCAGCCGCCGACGCTCCGCGATGTCCTTCACGGCCGCCTCGGCAACTGCCAGGCGGACATCGAGAAGCCCCGGATGATAGGGTTTCCCGATGTAATCATCCGCGCCGGCATCCAGGATCTCCTTGAGGTCATCCGGACGGTTGTTCCCCGTGCCGGCGAGGATGTAGTAAAATTTCCCCTGCGGGTGTCCGCGCAGAAGACGGCTGAGATCCAGTCCGCTCATTCCGGGAAGCTGGATATCCAGAACGATGAGCGAAAAAAACATCTGTTCGAGAAGGCCGCGGGCCTGCTCCGCGGAACTGCAACCGCGGACATCGTGGCCGCGTGCCCGGATCATCCGTTCGAGGAGGAGCCTTGTCGGGCGGTCATCCTCGATCACCAGCACTTTGAGCGAGTTTCCCGGAAAATCGACGGGGTCGGCCAGTGCGAGGGAGTCCGTTGGGGCGACCGGATGCGTCATCTGGCAAATCATCGTGGCCGCATCCACAAAAAGCAAGCGCGTTGCCCCTGCGGGGACGCCTCTGCGAAAGTTGCAAACAAGAACAGGGGTCCCGCCTGTTGGGGCCCAGGCTCTCGCATCGGACCGCCGCGCCCCACACGGGCGGACGCCCATGCCCCTGGCCATCCATCGCCGATTGCAACTCTCACAAGATGCGCCCCCTCCGCGGCAGAAAGCGCATTGAAAATCGCGGAGGGGGCGCTAATTTTCAAATGATGTCAATCGAACGCGTCCTGCTCGCCGCGCAGGGATACCTTGAGCTGGAGATGCCCGGTGAGGCCCTCGCGGAGCTGGATTCTCTCGGCGCGAAAGACAGGGATCGCGAGGAGGTGCTTCAGCTCCGGCTCTTCGTGCTCATGCACGGGCGCATGTGGGCCCGGGCGCTGGGTGTATGTGAACGGTTGCGGCAGATTTTCCCGGAAGAGTCGACGGGGTATATTCATGGCGCGTTTTGTTTGCACGAGCTCGGGCGCACATCCGAGGCCAGGGGAATTCTTCTGAGCGGGCCGCCCAGCCTCACCCGCGAGGCCACATATTTCTACAATCTGGGATGCTACGAGGCTGTGCTCGGAAACCTCGATGAGGCAACGGCATCCCTGCGCACGAGCTTTGAAATGGACAACAAGTTCCGCGAGATCGCGAAATACGACCCCGATCTCAAATTCGTGGACGGGCTCCTGTAATCCCGTGTCCGCGTCTCCCGCCTTCCGCGTTCAATCGGTCTTCGAGGAAAACTTTTTGCGTGGCAGCGAAACCGGCGCCGCCGTCTCCGTCTGGCAGGACGGGCGGGAAGTTCTCAACCTGTGCGGCGGGTTCCGCGATGCGGCGCGGCAGATCCCCTGGCAGCAGGAGACCCTGGTGCTGATCTGGTCCGCCACCAAGGGCATGGCCTCCGCATGCACCCTCCATGCGCTGGACACCGCGGGCCTCGGGCTGGACACGCGGGTTTCGGAAATCTGGCCGGAGTTTGGCGGGGGAGGAAAAGCGGCCATCACCATCGGACAGGTTCTTTCCCACAGTGCGGGACTGGGGGCTTTGGACCGGACCGACCTCTCGGTCCTTGACCACGAGGAGGTGGTCGGGGCGATTGAGCAGCAGGTTCCGTTTCGGGATGCGGTCGGCGGGCCCGGTTACGGTCCGCGCACATTCGGCTTTCTCGCCGATGAGATCGTGCGACGCCTGAATGGGGGCATGCCGCTGGGAAGCTATTGGCGCGCGCAATTTGCGGAACCGTTGGAACTGGAGCTCTGGATCGGCCTTCCTGCCGAACTCCACCACCGCGCCGCATCGATGCTCCCGGCAAAAATGACGGTGCCCGGCAGCAAGGATGCCTTTCTCGAGGCCATGACGAAGCCGGGTTCCTTGACGAAGAAGGCCTTCTCCTCTCCGGGAGGTCTCCTGGCGGTCTCCGCCATGAACACGCCCGCCGCGAGGTCCGCTTCCCTCCCCTCGATGGGCGGCATCGGCTCGGCGTCTGCCCTCGCGAAATTCTACGCGATGCTCGCGCTCGGCGGGGTTTGGCGGGGCCGGAGGTTTCTCGGCGAAAAACCCCTGTCGTGGATGACCACCCGTTTGTCCCAGGGCTTTGACGAAGTGCTCCGACTCGACACTTCGTTTTCCGCGGGTTTCATGATGGACCCCCTCGATCCTTCCGGAAAAAAAATCCGGTCCCTGCTCGGCCCGTCGCTTCGGGCATTCGGCCATCCCGGGGCCGGGGGAAGCCTCGGCTTCGCCGACCCGGAAAACGGGATCGGCTTCGGTTATGTCATGAATCAGATGGAGGCGGGGGTGCTGCCGGGTGAAAGGGTCGGGGCCCTCGTGGACAGCCTCTACGCGGCCCAGCCCGCCGGTTAGGAAATTCAGGTCTTCGCAGCCGGCTTGGCGGAGAGCCCCATCATCAGCATCGCCGATCCACTGAAGATTGATTGGATCCCGTAGAGGAGTCCGATGATCCATGCGGCATCAAGCGGCCAGCGGGCATAGATCATGCCGCCGAGGATCAGGGCCACAATGCCATTGAGCAGAAGCCAACCCCAGGCCGAATTCGTGCGCATCTGGAAGGAGGTCACGATGCAGACGATCCCCTCGGTCACGAAAACGATCGACAGGATCAGCGTGAGGGCGGCCATCCCGGCCTCCGTGAAAAAGAACAGCGCCGACCCGGCGGCGATCCGGATGATCGCGGAGAGCGAGGAGAAAAACCGGTGCGGGCGGTGTTTCCCGAAGAGCGCCTGAAAAAGCGAAATCACGCCGCTGACCAGGCACAGGGCGCCGATCAATTGGGTGAGAACGAACGAGAAAAGTCCCGGGGCTCCCATGGCAAAAATACCGACCAGCAGGGAAAGGACCCCGCCGAAGAGGAACCATCCCCGGCTGGACGAAAGGCTTTCGTGTGGCTGTGTCATGGGATCAGTCCTCCAGGGTGAAGCCGACTTTGATCGTCACCTGCCAGTGGGCGATGCGGTCGTTCTCGATTTGTCCGCGCGTCTCGACCACCTCGAACCAACGCATGTTCCGGAGCGACTGGGCGGCCTTCGCGACCGCGTTCCGAACCGCGTCTTCAATGCTGTCCGGGGAGGAACCGACGAGTTCGATTTTTTTGTAGATATGCTTGCTCATCGCGCGGAGCCTAACAAAATGCGCCGCGGGTCGGAAGGGAAATCGCAGGCCGTCGGAGATGTTGCAAAATTCGGCTTGTGTTTGTCTCACGTCCGCGCGGATGCTTCTGCGCGATGAATTCCACCCCGATGACACAAGGTTACGCGATGCCCGCGGAATGGGAGCCCCATGAGGCCACATGGCTTTCGTGGCCCCAGCCGGGGTGCAACAGCTTTCCGGGGTCCTACGATCGCGTCATCCCGACATTTGTCCAAATGGCCGCGGCGCTCGCGGAATCGGAAACGGTGAGAATCAACGTCCTGGACTCGGCGCAGGAAAAATCCGTCCGCCATCTCCTGCGCGGAGCCCCCCCGGAGCGCGTGGAATTCTTTCACATCCCGACCAACGAGCCCTGGTGCCGGGACCACGGCCCGATTTTTGTGCGCCGGAAGACCGCCCCCCGGCTCGCGGTGCTCGACTTCGGGTTCAACGCCTGGGGATGGAAGCTCTCGCCGTTTGAAGCCGACGACGAAGTCCCGCAAAAGGTTGCCGGGCAACTCGGCCTGCCCGTGCTGGACCACAGTGGATTCGTTCTCGAAGGCGGCTCCATCGACGTCAACGGCGCCGGTGCCGTGCTCACCACCGAGATCTGCCTGTTGAACCCCAATCGCAACCCGAAACTCAGCCGCCACCAGATCGAAAAAAAGCTTCACGAGGTGCTCGGGGTCCGCCAGGTCCTCTGGCTTGGCGATGGGATCGAAGGGGATGACACCGACGGGCACATCGACGATCTCGCGCGATTCGTCTCCAAGGCGGTGGTGGTCACCGTGGTCGAGGAGGATGAGAACGATCCCAATTTCGAACCCCTCCGCGGGAATCTCGAGCGCCTGCGGCAGATGTGTTTGCCGGATGGCGAGCCGCTCCATGTGCTCCCCCTGCCGATGCCCGGGCGAATCGTGCGCGAGGGGATCCGGCTTCCCGCAAGTTATGCCAACTTTTACATCGCCAACGAGATCGTCCTGCTCCCCGTCTATGGGGAACGCAACGATGCCTGGGCGGAGTCGGTCCTTCGCGAGGCCTTCCCGAAACGCAAAATCGTCGGCATCGACTGCCGGGAACTGATCTGGGGCCTCGGCGCCTTCCATTGCCTGACCCAGCAGCAGCCGGCGGTTTGATTTCCTGAGCCCATGAAATTCCGCCGCAATGTCGCTTTGATCCTCACCCGGCCGGGAGGAGAGATCCTTGTCTGCGAACGGAGCGATTTCAAAGGCTCCTGGCAGTTTCCCCAGGGCGGAGCCCGGGAGGAAGAGTCGGATCTCGAGGCCCTGCAGAGGGAGGTGCGGGAGGAAATCGCACTGCCGCCGGAGTCCTACCGCGTCGTGCTCCAACACGGGCCCTACCGATATGCCTTCCGCCCAGGCTGCCGCAAGGAGGGCTGCGACGGGCAGGAGCAAATCTACTTTCGAGCGGAGTGGCTCGGCGGACAGAAAATCGCGGTCGACAAAAAAGAATTCCGGGACTTCCGGTGGATCCGTCCGGAGACCTTCCGGATCGAGTGGGTTCCCCCGGTCAAGCGGGATGTTTACCGGAGGGTTTTCCGCGATTTTTTCCAAATCGAGCTGGCCTGATCCCGCCCGCGGTGGAATTGCTGTGACATGGAGTATCCCCGATGAAATCCTGCCAAGAGATGATGGAACAATTTCTCCCGGCATCATGAAGACCGTTCTCGATACGATCCTGGAAGACGTGCGCGGGGCGGTGTCGTCGGCCAAGCTGAAGCGGACGCCTGCGGATGTTCGCCGGATGGGCGGCGATGCGCCGCCGCCGCGGGATTTTCATGGCGCTTTGGCCGGTTCGTTCGGACTGATCGCGGAGATCAAGGAACGTTCGCCGAGTGTGGGGCCGATGCGGGCGGAGAACGTGCGCGAGGCGGTGTCGGCATATGCGGAATCCCCAGTTGTGCGGGCGGTCTCGGTGCTCACCAACGAGCGCCACTTCGGGATGGCTGTCGAACGGCTTGGGGCGGTCCGGAACGAAATGCCGCAGCCGGTGCTGAGGAAGGACTTCATCATCGAGGAATACCAGATCCGCGAGGCGCGGGCATTCGGGGCGGATGCGATTTTGCTCATGGCGAACGTCCTGGACGCCGCGCGGCTGTCCGGCTTCCAGGACCTGGCCTGTGAGCTTGGCATGGAGGTCCTCTTCGAGGTCCACACTCCCGAGGAAATTCGCGCCCTGCCCGAACGCGCCCGGATCGTCGGAATCAACAGCCGGAAATTTCAATCCCCCTCGGGATTCGTCGGAGCCGGCGGCTCCTCAGCGAAAGATTTCAGCCTCGATCCCGGGGCCTTCGCCCTGGTGGATGAACTGCCTGCCACGGCCTTGAAAGTGGCGGAGAGCGGGATCTGCCCCTCCACCCTCGACGGGGTCCGCGAAAAATTCCAGGCAGCGCTCGTCGGAACCTCGCTCCTCCGGGATCCGCGGGGGCTGCGCGCCTGCCTGCGGGAATTTGAGGAAGCCGTCGGCCTTTGATTGATTCCCTCGGCTTACGCCTGTCGCGCGAGGAGTTTTTTCGCGAGAGCGCGGAGGATGTCGGCCCGTCCACCCATCGGGGAGAGCGAGCCAAGAGCCTTTTCTGTGAGCCGCGCGGCTTCCTTCTTCGATGCTTCGAGGCCGAGCACGGCGGGGTAGGTGGTTTTCCCGGCCGCGGCATCCTTCCCGGCGCTTTTGCCGAGTTGTTCGCTGGATTGCGTGACGTCCAAAATGTCATCGACGACCTGGAACGCGAGGCCGAGGTGGTCGCCGAATTCCCCGAGGATGCCCAGCACACGCGGGGTGGCATTCGCGCTCATGGCCCCCAGCTTCAGGCTGCAGATGATCATGGCGGCGGTCTTGCCGCGGTGGATGAAGCGCAAATCCGACCGGCGGGATTTTTTCCCCTCCGCCTCCAGATCGGCCACCTGCCCGCCGATGAGAAACCGGCTGCCTGCCGCCCTGGCAAGCTCGGAAAAGGAATCCGCCGGGGAGTATCGTCCGGACGGCTTCATCTTCGCCAGGATCTCGAACGCCGCCGTGAGCAGGGCATCGCCCGCCAGGACGGCAACCCCCTCCCCGAAGACCCTGTGCGACGTCGGGCGGCCGCGTCGCAAATCGTCATCATCCATGCACGGCAGGTCGTCGTGGATGAGCGAGTAGGTATGCACGCACTCCACCGCGCAGGCCGCCGGCAGGGCATCGGCCAGGCGGCGAATGCCGCAGGCCTGGGCCGCCGCGAGGCAGAGCACCGGCCTCATCCGCTTGCCTCCGGCAAACAGGCTGTAACGCATCGCGCGATGGATGGTGGCCGGTTTGGCCGATTCTTTCGGGAGCCACTGATTCAGCATGCGGTCGATGGTCCGCGTATAATCGACGAGCAGGGAATCGAGGTTCATCAACAGGAGTGGTACAGGTTCCGGAACGGATTCTGCAAGCGCAGCCGGGTTCCGCCTTTTGGAGGGAAACCTGCCGTGGGGGATCCTATTTCCACTCCAGGGAACGCAGGCGGCGGGCGACTTCCCCGACATTGCTCCGGCTGTTGAAGGCCGAGATCCGGAAGTAGCCTTCGCCGGCGGGGCCGAACCCGCTGCCCGGCGTGACGACCACGTTCGCCTCGCTGAGGACCCGGTCGAAGATCTCCCAACTCGTCAGGCCCCCAGGCCCGCGGACCCAGATGTACGGCGCGTTGACTCCCCCGAAAGTTTTCAGCCCGCAGTCCTTCGCGGCTGCCACAAGGATCTCCGCATTGCCCATGTAATGCCGGATCAAGGCGGCAACCTCCGCGCGGCCCTCCCCGGAATACAGGGCTTCCGCGGCCCGCTGGGTCACGTAGCTGACGCCATTGAATTTCGTGCTGAAACGCCGGTTCCAGAGAGGATGGAGCGGACGGCATCCGCCCGTGCCTGCGGCGCATTCCAGGGCCTTCGGCACGACGGTGAACGCGCAACGGACGCCGGTGAAGCCGCCGTTCTTGGAAAAGCTGCGAAACTCGATCGCGCATTTCCGGGCTCCCGGGATCTCATAGATCGAATGCGGGATGTCCGGATCGCGGATGTAGGCCTCGTAGGCGGCGTCGTATAAAATCACGGCGTCATCCGACAACGCGTATTCCACCCAGGCGGTGAGCTGGGCGCGGGTCGCGGTGGCTCCGGTCGGATTGTTCGGATAGCACAGGTAGATCAGGTCGACTTTTTCCCGCGGGACCGAAGGAACGAAGCCGTTTTCTGCGGTGCAGGCGAGATAGACCAGCCCGCCATAGAGGCCGGAGGCATCGCCCTCGCCGGTATGCCCGGCCATGACATTCGTGTCCACATACACCGGATAGACCGGGTCCATGACGGCGATCCGGTTGTCGTGGCCGAAAATATCGAGGATGTTCCCGCAATCGCACTTCGAGCCGTCCGAGACAAAAATCTCGTCGTCCGCGATGTCGATTCCGCGCGCGCGGTAATCGTTCTCCGCGATGGCCTGCCGGAGAAATTCATATCCCTGCTCGGGACCGTACCCCCGGAAGGATTCGCGGACTCCCATCTCGTCGACCGCGGCATGCATCGCCTTGCGGACCGAGGCGGGGAGCGGCTCGGTGACATCTCCGATGCCGCATCGGATGAGCCGCGCGGCACCGCCGGGATTCGAGCCGGCGAAGGCTTTGACCCTGCGGTTGATTTCCGGAAAGAGGTAGCCGGCTTTGAGTTTGAGGTAGTGGGAGTTCAGGCGTGCCATGCAGAAAAAAACAATACCGGATTTCTGGAGGGAGCGGCGCTGTCCGGTCCGTCTTTGTCCACGGACGGCACGGCGGTCGTCCCTCCATTCGGGGGAGGCTCTTACGCGATGGCCGCGTCGTAATTTTTCCGGGCTGCCGTCCAGTCGATCGCGTTCCACAGGGCTTTCAGGTAATCGGCCCGGCGATTTTGGTAGTGGAGGTAATAGGCGTGTTCCCAGACGTCGGCCCCGATGACCGGTGTGCCGGTGCATTCGGCGACGCCTTTCATGAGCGGGTTGTCCTGGTTCGGCGTCGAGCAGATGCAGAGCGACTTGTCGGCTTTGACCGAGAGCCAGACCCATCCGCTGCCAAAGCGCGCGAGGCCGGCGGCCTCAAATTTCGCCTGGAATTCGGTGAAGCTGCCGAAGGTGTTGTCGATCGCCGCGGCGAGGGAACCGGTCGGAACACCACCGGCTTTCGGGCCGAGGATTTTCCAGAAAAAGCTGTGGTTCCAATGCCCGCCGCCATTGTTGCGGACGGCCCCGCGGATCGCTTCCGGCACGGCGGCCAGGTCCGCGATCAGGGTATCGAGGGATTTCGAAGCGAGGTCCGGCGCGCTCTCAAGTGCCTTGTTGAGGTTGGTGACGTAGGCGGCATGGTGTTTGTCGTGATGGATTTCCATCGTGCGCGCGTCAATGTTGGGTTCAAGCGCCGTCGCGGCGTATGGCAGGGGTGGAAGTTCGAATGGCATGGTGTGTTGGTGTTGAGGGTTGAAAGTAATTCGCCCGGGCGCGGATTCAAGGGCTTGTTTGGAAAATTCTCGAATGGAGGAAAACCGTGGAGAAATACAGGCCGGACAACGCCGCTGCCCACCCGGGTCGTAAAAAACACCCGCGCGATAACCGGGCTGGAAGTTTGCGGCGCGAACGGATATCGGTTTTCGGGTGATTTTGCAAATTTCACTTCTGCTGATTGCCGCGGCCATTTCCCTGGTGTTCCTGCGCCGGGCGGTTCCACGGGCCTTCTCGAACCCCTGCGGCTTTCCCGAGGCGCGCTGGACATGGCCGGAAAACGTGTTTACCGCAGGGCTCGTGCTGTCTTTTCTTGCGCTGGTGGCGGCCGCGGCCGGGCGTCCCGCCGGAAGGGTCGACATGGGATCTCTGGGAGCCAACCTGGTCCTCTATGTGGCTCTGGCCCTTCTGGTGGTGGGCTTCCTGGTCTTCCGGAATTTCAAAATCCGCGAAACATTCGGGCTTGGCGCCCGCGGATGGAACTGGCGCGTCATTGCGGGCTGGCTGGCGATGTTTCTCCCGCTTGTCTATTTCGTCCAGTCCCTGTCCTATGCGCTCAGCGGACCGGACCAGGCCCCGCAGGCGATCGTGGATTTTCTGCTCGTGAGCAGCGGATGGCAGGCCAGGGCCGCGGTTTTCGGAATGGCGGTCATCGCCGCGCCGGTGACCGAGGAATTGATTTTTCGGGGATGCCTTTACGGGATGTTGCGCAAATCCTGCGGACGCGCGCCGGCGATCGCGATCTCCTCGATCCTCTTTGCCTTGATCCACGGCCACCTGCCCTCCCTGCCCGGATTGATCGTCCTGGCCGCCGGCCTGGCGCTGGTTTACGAGCGCTGCGGATCGCTTTGGGCCCCGATCTCGATGCATGCGGCCTTCAACGGGCTGACGATCATGGCCGCCATCTTCTGGCCGGACCTCGCCCAATGAACTTGGAAACCACTAACAGCCACTCAAAACCACTGAAGAAATGCGGAAGAGCGGGGATTTGCGCAGACTCCGCCTCACGAATGCATGGTCCATTCCTTCAGTGACTTTTAGTGAAAATCAGTGGTCCAACTGCGAAAATGAAACGCTCGGAAGAAGATCTCCTCCTCGAAAAAATCCTGAAGGGCCAGCCCGCTTCGGCGGATCTCGTTCTCGGTCCCGGAGATGATTGCGCCGTGGTTCGAACGCATGGCGGCATCGGGCTCTTGAAGACGGATTGCATCGCCGAGGGAGTCCATTTCCTGCGCGGGCAGGATCCGGCCCGTGTCGGCTGGAAGGCGCTTTGCCGCCCGCTCAGCGACATCGCGGCGATGGGGGGAGAGCCCCGCCATGCCCTCATCACAATCTTCTCCCCGCCGGACCTCGCCGCCGGATACTGGGTGGATTTTTACAAGGGCATCCGGAAGGCGGCGCGAAGATTCGGCGTAACCATCGCCGGGGGGGAAATGTCCCGTCAGCCACAGGGGATCGCCGTGTCCGTCGCCTTGACCGGCACCGTCCCGGGAGGCCGGTTTGTCCGCCGGAGCGGGGGCCGTCCGGGCGACCTGCTCTTTGTCACCGGGCGGCTGGGCGGCTCGATTTCCGGGCATCATCTGGATTTCGTTCCGCGCCTGAAGGAAGGCCGCTGGCTGGCGGGGACCGCCCGCGTGAATGCCATGATGGACCTGAGCGACGGACTGGGCAGCGACCTGCCCCGGCTGGCGGGAGCCTGCGGCTTCGAGGTCGACCTCGCGAGTCTTCCCCTGCGAAAGGGCGCCGGAATCCACGGGGCCCTCACCGATGGCGAAGACTACGAGCTTCTCGTCGCCGTCCCGCCACAAAGAGCCGCAACGCTTTTGAAAAAGTGGAAAACCGCTTTCCCCGCGACCCCTCTCACCCGCATTGGAACGCTGAACGACACAGGAGCCGCCCCGGAGCACTGGCCGGGAGGGTGGGATCACTTTTCCGTTGTCAGCGCCCGCCGGCTCGGGCAGCGTTCTGATGGGCTCACGCCAAACCGCCGCGGACAGCGAACCTGAGGCCAATGATCCGGATCAATTACAAATCCCCTGGGACACCGCCGGCCACCCTCCTGCCCCGCGAGGGGGCCAGGACAAAGGCGGATATCAGCCTCATCCAATATGACGTCGAAACGATTTATGAGGCCAACTTCGACAGCTTCGAGGAGCTGGTTTCGAAGCTCGACCCCAACAAGGTCAACTGGATCAACATCGACGGGCTCGGCGACCTCGGCCTTCTCCACAAGCTGGCGGACCAATTTCACATCCACCCGCTCGCGCTCGAGGATGTCCTCAACACCACGCAACGCCCGAAAGTCGAGCGCTTCGCGGATCACTTTTTCATCGTCAGCGAGATGATTTATTTCAACGAGGGGAACCAGCTTTCCTTCGAGCAGGTCAGCCTCTTTCTCGGCGGCCATTTCCTCATCACCCTGCAGGAGGAGTGCGGCCACGATGTCTTCGACCATGTCCGGGACCGGCTCCGAGCCGGCCGGGGGTTTGCCCGCAAAATGAAAGCCGACTACCTCGCCTACGCGCTGCTCGATGCCGCGGTGGACCGGATCTTTCCGGTGCTCGAGTCTGTCGGCGATTCGATTGAATCCGTGGAGGAGGAATTGTTGGACAAGCCGACGCGGGCCTCGCTGAAAAAGCTCTACGAGGCCAAGCGCCTCCTTCTCCACCTCCGCCGCGCCGCGTGGCCGCACCGGGATATCTTCAACACGCTCATCCGGGACGACACCGGGCTCATCGGGCGCGAGACGCAGATTTTTCTGCGCGACTGCTACGACCATATCACCCAGATCATCGACATCATCGAGAGCTACCGGGACCTGACAGCGGGGCTGATGGACCTTTATCTTTCCAGCCTGGGGTTCCGGACGAATGAAATCATGCGCGTGCTCACGGTCGTGACGGTTCTCTTCATCCCGCTCACGTTCCTTGCGGGCGTTTACGGGATGAATTTCGACCTCGCTGACAAGTGGAACATGCCGGAGCTGAAATGGCCGTTCGGATACCTGTTTTTCTGGACAGTCTGCCTGTGCAGCGTCGCGGGAATGCTCGTCTTCTTCAAGCGGAAGAAATGGCTCTGAAGACCGTTCTCGTTCTCACCTCCGGCTTCGGCGAAGGGCACAATGCCGCGGCGGGAAACCTGGCCGCCGCCCTGCGGGAAAAAGGGGTGAACGCCGGGGTTCACGACATTTTTGCGGAGGCGTATGGCCGGGCGAACGGCATGGCCCGCGATCTGTATCTCCTGGTCATCAATCATGCTCCCATGATTTGGGGCGCGGTGTTCTTCGTCCTGGACCGCACATCGCTCGCCGGCGGAGGCATGGGGGTTTTTGGACGCGCCGCGCGCCTGCTGGGCCGGATGATTTCACGGCTCCAGCCGGATGTCATCGTGAGCACGTATCCGGGATACGGGCATTTGCTCGACCTGATCCGCCGGCGGAACGAGGCCGGCGACGCCCGCCTCGTCACCATCGTCACCGATTCCCTCACGGTGAATTCGGTGTGGTTCCGCTGCGGAAGCGATTATTTCCTGGTTCCAAACGACTCCACCGCCGGGGCGATGAGCGCGGCGGGGGTTCCCTCCGAAAAAATCCGGGTCACGGGATTTCCGGTTCCCCTCGTTTTTTCAGAACCTGATCCGCGGGTCACGGGACCGGTTTACGATGTCCTCTTCATGGTGAACTCCGCCCACCATCTCGCCGCAGGCGTGGTGGCCTCGTTGATCGAAATCGAGAACATCCGCCTCACGGTGACGGTCGGGCGCGATGCCGGACTGCGCCGGATGCTGGAAAATATCGCGAAGACCAGCGGAAAACACATCGAGATTCATGGGTGGACCCCCGACATGCCGAACCTCATCCGGAGAAGCCACCTGCTCATCAGCAAGGCCGGCGGGGCAACCGTGCAGGAGGCGCTCGCCGCGCGGACGCCCATGATCATCACCCAAATCATTCCCGGCCAAGAGGAGGGAAACGCCCGGCTGCTCATCGAGAGCGGAGCGGGGGAACTCGCGACTACTCCCGCGGCGATCTCCGATGCCGTTCGAAGGACGTTCCGCGAAGGTGGCCGGCTCTACCGCGAGCGCCATGCGGCAACCGGTCCCCTCTCCCATCCCAATTCCGCCCGGACGGCCGCCGCATTCCTTGAATCGCTCGTTTGAGAAGCTGCCTCCCGCTTGTCCTGGCTCAAACTTTTCCCACTGTTACAAGTCTGACAGTTTGAAGAAAAGGGCCCGCTTGGATTTTATGGGCAGCGACTCAGTCCGGCCTGTCATCGCCGACCGAGAGGGTGAGCCTGGCTTTGGTCAGCTCGCCGAGGACAGCGGCCATTTTTTCGCGGACGCCCGGAACAAACCCACGATCCTTGTGAAAGACGAGCATGGTCAGGTCCTCGCGGTTGAAGAAGCTGATGACCCCCTTTTCGGTGTGGAGTGTGACGGCCGGCACGGTGCCGATGCCCATGCGCGCGGAGGAGTCGCGCATCGCCTGGAGCATGTTCGCGGCGTGCGCGCTTATGGAAACCAGATCGACGCCATCCGGGACATTGTGCGAGGCCACGACAACCGACCCATGCGCGAGAACGCAGGAATTGATGCCCGGAAGTCCGCCACAGAGTTCGATGACCCGGTTCACCGTCATGGTTTCCTCGGTCAGGAACAACGCCTGAAGCGGCTCCTGCTCGACGATTTCCTGGTGGTGCGGCTGACCGGAGAAATGCTCGGTTGGAAGCATTCGGACCGGCAGGGCGGGAGGCTGGGAGAATTCCGGTTCGATCTGTGGAACCGTTTCCTGCGCCGGAACGCCCACTGTGACAGGTGGCTCCTCCGGCACCGGTCTCACAGCCTCCGGTAAAATCGAACGGGGGGCGTCACCTTCGTCCTCCGGGGGCTCGGCGGGTGACACCGACACGGGCGCTGGCGGAGGCGGTGGCTGGACCGCGGCAGGAGTCTTGCGCCGGAAAAGCGGCAATCCCACAAACGAACCTGTCCGGCGTGGCGGAAATTTTGCCGGGGTCCCCCGCGTTTCTTCCGGCGCCGGCCGGGGAGGCTCGACAGGGGGGGCGACCGGCTGCTCATCACCCATCGGCGCGGGAGGTTCCAAATTGGGAGCCGGGGCGTTCGCCGGCGCGGTTTTCAGCGGTTCCGGGCCCGCCGGAGGAGGCGTTGCAACGGAAGTGGGATCGGGAGGCATGGAGCCGTTCGCGGCATCGGCCTCGGGCGCGTCAAAGGTTTTTGCCGACGCGATGGCGGCTTCCGGCGGCGCTGCTGGTCCTTCGGGTTCGGGAGGCGGCTCTGGAAGCAACTCCTCCACATGCCCGACCAAGCGGTAGGAAGCGGCGAGCTTGGCAGCGGGCAATTTGACAAGCCCATCGGAGGCCGAAAGGTGGTCCGGAAGCAACTCGGCAAGAAGTCGCAACGGGATCCTCGGAACGTTCTTCGAAAAGATTTTTCCCGCGGGGATCTCGACGGTCAGGTCCGCAGGCGGCGGGATTTTCCAATTCGCCTTGGGCACAAACGGTTCGATATCCGCGACTTTGACCTTGAGGGATTCCGGCGGCGTAAACCAATACCGGAACCGGGAAGAAGGGGGATTGGCCTCGACCGACATTTCTTTCTGTTCATTCATCGCCACTTTTCGATTATCGAAGAAAACCGATCCAAAGCAATCCTGTGGAATTTCTATTTACTTCGGACGGGCTGATCCCCGTCATCGTGCAAGAGGCCAGCCAGACTCCCCGGCCGACCGGTCGCGTGTTGATGTTTGCCTGGATGAACCGGGAGTCGCTCGCGAAGACGCTCGAATCCGGCCTGATGACCTACTGGAGCCGTTCGCGCCGAAAACTTTGGCTCAAGGGCGAAACGAGCGGTCACACGCAGCGGGTCGTGCGCTGGTTCGTGGACTGCGACAAGGATGTTCTGCTTTTCGAGGTCGAGCAAACATCCGGGGCCTGTCACACCGGCTACGAAAGTTGCTTCTTCCAAGAACTTGACCGCAACGCCAACCCACTCCCGGTTGTCGAAGAAAAACTCTTCGACGACAAATCGGTTTACAAGAATTGTCGCGGAGATGGCGATCGCACACGGTTCCGGGCATGAGAAAGTGATCCGGGCGGCGATTGGCGCGCTGGGTGGCATGGGACGGTTCATCAGCAACGGCGATATTGTCGTGATCAAACCGAATGTCGCGTTCGACCGTCCGCCGGCACTCGCCGCCACGACCCACCCGGATGCCTTGCGCGCGGTCGCGCGCTTGGTTCTTGAAGCGGGAGCCGCCAAAGTCCTCGTCGCCGACAACCCGATCAACAGCCCGTCCGGATGCCACCTCAAGAGCGGGCTGCTGGCGGTCGCCGACGAACTGCATCTCGATCTTTATTACCCGGTGACGAATTCCTTTGCGCCGATCCAAATGGACGGTGAGACCCTGCGGCACTGGGCGTTCTTCGACGCCCCGTTCAAGCGTGCGACCAAAGTGATCGGCCCCGCGCCCTGCAAGGACCACAATCTTTGCCGTGCCTCGATGACGATGAAAAACTGGTATGGCCTTTGCGACCGCGATCACCACGCATGCCATTTACAAGGGCCTGCTCTGGAGTTTGCTTCTCATCATTCCGACCGTCCTGCTCGGGCGGGTGTTTTGCAATTGGATCTTCGAGGAGAAGGAATTTCTCGACCGCTGCATCAAGTGCGACCAGTGCATCCGGGTCTGCCCGACCAACGTCCTCCAGCCCGCGATCTTCGCGGCCGGCATCGAGGGGATCTGGACCCCGATCACCCTGCGCCAGCCATATGTGGACCCCGCCCTCTGCATCGGTTGCGGGATCTGTGAGCGCGAGTGCCCGGTCACCGACGAAGCCGCCATCCGCGTTACGGCCATCGGCGAAACGCGCTCACACGACCGCCGTCTCCTCCTCGATGGCGGTGCCAAGCCCTCCGATCCCATGGCCAAACCGCAACCAGCCACCCGCGGCCGCACCTGCCTGGCCTGCGGAACCAAATATGAGTATCCGCTCAAGGAAGAGCCGGCCACCCGCCACCATTGCCGGGATTGCGCCGCGATCCCGGCGCCCCTGCGAAAAATCAGCGAACGCCTCCTGCTCCGCATCCAGAAGCTCGAACTCGAGATGGCAAGGCTCAAACCCACCGCTCCCCCGTCGCCGGACACTTGATCCGGGAGGGCGAAGCTCCACCCGGACCGTGAAAATCCGAGCTATCCGGAGGGCTGCCCTCCGATCGCCGGCGTTGCCTGTGGATTCGGGGCCACCAGGGCAAACGCATGAAAATCCCCGCTGGGTCTCGCTGATAAAGGGAGCGCCTCTACACCCGAACCATTTTAATGCGTTTGCCCTGTCGGGACCACATCGCGGGTTGAAGAACCATGATACAGGCTGCATACTGGCATCCTTCCGATGGACCGATTTCTGCTAACTGGCGCGACGTTTTGCCTGCTTCTGAGCTTTGGCTACACGCTTTTCGCCCTGGGGGCCGGGCGGTTCCGGCCCGGATTGGTCAACCTGGTTTCCATTCTCGGCGGCTTCGTGCTCCTCTCGCTCGACCTGTGGAACCGGGGACAGGCGCAGGGATCGTGTCCGATCAATTCGCTTTTCGATGTGCTTGTCTTCATGAGCTGGTCGATCCTGCTGATCTATCTGCTCGTCGGTCCGGCCTACCACCTCTCGTTGCTCGGCGCCTTCACCTCGCCGCTGGTTTTTCTCGTGCTGTTGTTCGCCCAACTGGGGCCCGTCGGCACCACCGCGCAGGGACGGTTTGACCGGGATCCCTGGGTGGAGGCCCACGCGGCGCTGACCTTGATCGCCTACGGGGCCTTTGCCTTGGCGGCCGTGGCGGGGCTGATGTATCTGGTGCAGGATCACCAGTTGAAAATCCGCAAGGCCGGCGCGCTCCTTTACAACCTGCCGCCGATCACCGACTTGGGAGTCGCGAATGCCCGGCTGATCCGGCTCGGGTTCGCTCTCCTGACCACCGGATTTGCCGCCGGGTTCATCAGCGGAATCCATGTCAACAACCTGAAGTTCTGGGCCTCGGCTCTCATCTGGATGGGCTACGGCGCGATCCTGTTGATGCGGAGAATTCACCGGTTGCCCCCGAGGCGCACGGCGGCGGCCTCGATGTTCGTGTTCGGCATGGCCCTTTTTGCGCTTCCAGCCATCCAATATCTTTCCTCGCCCAAATGAACATCGTCTGCGCGGGCATCAGCCACCGGGGCGCGACTGTGGATGTCCGGGAAAAATTTGCCGTCGCCCCCCACGAGCTTGAGCAGGCGCTCTCCCGCATCCGCGGAATCGATGGACTGGCCGGAGCCGTGATCGTTTCGACCTGCAACCGGGTCGAGTATTATACGGCCAGCGTTTGTCCGATCCGTGTGCTGGACGGGCTTCGCGAATATCTTCAGGAGCGGACCGGAGCGAACGAGGCGCCGCTTTACACCCATGATTCCCCGGCGAGCATCCGGCATTTGTTCCGGGTGGCCAGCGGCTTGGATTCCATGGTCATTGGCGAGACCGAGATCCTCGGCCAGATCAAGCAGGCGTATGCCGCCGCCACGGCCTGTGGCGCCACCACCCGCCATCTCAACAAACTTTTCCAGCACGCCTTCCGGGTGGCCAAGCAGGTGCGGAGCGAAACCCGGATCACCCGTGGGTCGACATCCGTCGGCTCGGTGGCCGTGGACCTCGCGGGGAAAATTTTTGGCGCCCTCACCGGGCGGACGATCATGATTCTCGGTGCCGGGAAAACCAGCGAGCGAACCGCGCGGAGCCTCGTCTCCAGAGGGGCGGGCACCGTCATCGTGGCGAACCGCACTTTTGGCCGGGCGGCGCGGCTCGCGGAAGAGATCGGGGGAATGGCGGTCCATTTCGACAACTGGCGCAACGCATTCGACAATGTGGACATTCTGATTTGTTCGACCGCCGCCCCGCATCCGATCGTGACCCGCGAAAAATTGGAGCCCCTGCTCAGGCGAAGAAACGACCGGCCGCTCTTCATCATCGACCTTGCCGTGCCCCGCGATGCGGAGGCCTCCTTGAACGACCTGGAAAACGTTTACCTCTTTGACATCGATTCGCTCGAACAAATTGCCCGCGAGTCCCTGGAGGTCCGACGGGCGGAAGTTGTGCGCTGCGAGAAAATGATCGACCAGCATGTCGGCGAGTTTGTCGGGTGGATGCGCAACCACATCGCCTTTCACGCATGAAGACATTGATTCTGGGAACCCGCGGCAGCGACCTCGCGCTCGTTCAGACGCGGGACGTTGCCGCCCGGCTTGGCCGCGCGCATCCGGATCTGGTTTTCGGGGAAAAGATCATCCGGACCACCGGCGACAAGCGACTGGATGTCAGCCTCCCGGCGCCGGGTGCGCTCGACAAGGGGCTTTTTACCAAGGAACTGGAGGAAGCCCTGCTCGACGGATCCATCCACGCCGCGGTGCATAGCCTGAAGGATCTCCCCACCGAACAGCCGCCCGGATTAGTCATCAGCGCGATTCTCGAGCGGGCCGACCTGTCCGATGCCCTGGCGTCGAAATACGCGGGTGGGTGGCGCGGGCTGCCGCAGGGCGCGACCGTAGCCACTTCCAGCCTTCGCCGGAAAAACCAGTTCCTTCTCCTCCGCCCCGATGCGAAGATCGAGGAAATCCGCGGGAACGTCCCGACGCGGTTGCGCAAAGTTTTGGAGAACCCCGCGATCGACGCCCTGATCGTCGCGAGCGCGGCGCTGGCACGCCTTGGTGGGAACACCGTTCCCGATGGGCTGGAAGTGACGACCATCGGGGAAATGCTTCCGGCTCCCGGACAGGGCGCCGTCGCCGTGGAATGCCGGGAAGACGATGCGGAAACGCGCGCGGTGCTGGCCTCGATCCATCACGAGCCGACAGCGCGCTGCGTCCGCGCGGAAAGGGAACTTCTGCGCGAGCTCGGCGGAGGATGCCACCTCCCGCTCGGCGCCCGCGCGGTCATCGAAAACGGCGAACTGCGGCTGCTGGCCGGACTCTTCGAAGCCAACGGTATCCGCTGGCTTTCCCGATAAGGGCAGGAACCAAATGCTTCGCCGATCCAAAGGTGAAATCAACCCGAAAACCGCTTTTCCCTGCGCTCTCTGTGCCTCTGCGTGAGGAATCGCTGGATCCGGGATCAAATTACGGCAGGTCGGGAAAACCCAACCCGGAAAAATCACAGAGAGGCAGCCCATCTCGCTAACCATTTGCCTCGCTCGCTCCCGCTCGTCTCGCCCTTGCGGGCTGCACTGCGTGCAGGCTCCCCCGCCTGTTCCCACAGGCCGGTGGTGGCCGCCAGAGCCATCGGCTTCCCTCACCAGATCACAGTGGGATAGGCGTTGCCTCCCGGCCCCCAAAGTCTTTCCCTCTATTCGGGTATGCGCGAACGCGCGGGTGTCGGTCAGCCGCCGACTCTGGCGGCCAAAGCGTTACGCAATCATTTATCCGGGCTAGCAGCATCGGGCGGGACGCCCGTTGGGAGACCGGGAATTCGAATCGGAGGGTTGCGCCGCACACGGGCGGAAAAGTTCAAAAAAAAATTGACCAATCAACATGTTGTGTTGAAGTGACCCCATCAACCTCGTTTGCCCACAATATGCGTTGCCCTAAGTGCGGCTCTTTGGAAGACAAAGTCATTGATTCCCGCCTTTCCAAAGACGGGGGCAGCATCCGTCGCCGCCGGGAATGCCTGAAATGCGAGATCAGGTATACCACTTACGAGGAGCTCGAGCGCATCGAGTTGCGCGCGATCAAGAGGGACGGACGCCATGAACCGCTCGATCGTCACAAGCTGCTGGGAAGTATCGCCAAAGCCTGCGAAAAGCGCCCGATCGGACTCGAAGAAATGGAGGAGGCTGTCGAGGAAATCATCCATGAACTGGAGGCCGCCCAAGAGCGGGAGGTTCCGACAAGGACGATCGGCGCCAAGGTGATGGAAAAGCTCCACAGCCTCGATCCCGTCGCTTACGTCCGCTATGCCTCCGTGTACCGTCAATTCCAGGAAATCGGGGATTTCATCGACGAGATCCAATCGTTTGAAAAACGCGCCGGGAGGACTTCCGCCCAGCCGGAATTGTTCAAGGCATGATCGCCCTGAGAGACAACCTGCCGCTGGTTCGTTTTCATGATGGAAGCGTCATGAATTTCGAGCGGAGCTGGCTCTCGACCGCCCTGGTCCGGGCGGCGGAGACGGCCGGCTACAAAAAGTGGTGGCTGGCGGACCACGTCACCGAAAGCATCACCAGTTACCTCGAGCAGGACTTCAACGACAACGTGGTCACGATCTGCCGGATCGAGCGCGCCGTCCAATCGGTGTTGCAGGTGATCGGGTATTCCGATGTCGCCCGCCACTTCCGGACGATGCCGCCTCCGGTCCGGATCTCCCTGGTCGAGATTGCGCGCGATGCGGGCGAGGGATATGAGCTCCTCTTTTTCGAACTCCTCCGCGCGCGGCTTCGCGGGATC
The DNA here is from genome assembly GCA_041674265.1 of Terrimicrobiaceae bacterium. Classification (GTDB taxonomy): domain Bacteria; phylum Verrucomicrobiota; class Verrucomicrobiia; order Chthoniobacterales; family Terrimicrobiaceae; genus QYQL01. Next base: position 18,776 of record JBAYWC010000006.1, on the reverse strand, counting down.
ATTTTTTCGGAGACCCAGCAGGTCGAGATCTGCGATCTTCACCGGTGCGTGAAGCTCCTGCGTTCCGCAAAAAACTGGCGGAGGGATTGCTCCGGCCTGCGGGGAGAGATCGTGTCGTTCGTGCGCGGGGAACTCGATCTGAGCCACCGGGCGCAGGATCTTCACCTTCAACTCTCATGACGCTTTTCGAAAAAATCATCGCCCGCGAGATCCCTGCGGACATCGTCTTTGAAGATGACCGGTGTCTGGCGTTCCGGGATATCTCTCCCCAAGCCCCGGTTCACATCCTCCTGGTCCCGAAGCGGGTGATCCCGCGCGTGGCGGAAACCACGCCCGCAGACGCGGAACTTCTCGGGCATCTGATCGTCACCGCCGGAACGATCGCCAAATCCGAAGGCATCGCCGGTTTCCGTCTTGTCATCAACAACGGCGCCGATGGCGGGGAGACCGTGCCCCACTTGCATCTGCACCTGCTCGGCGGACGCCCGATGACCTGGCCGCCAGGGTAGAGATGTCGAGGAATTTTGAAAAAATTTCTCCGTCCCCGCCCGCAGGCAAACCTGCTCCTTATCTTCTCTGCCCCGCCTCCAATGCCATCGGTTCCCCGTGCTCCAGCGCTCTTCGGCAGACATGGAAAAAATCCGCTTTCGTCGTCACCCGGCGGATGTCGTGAAGGAATTCCGGACTGATTCCTTCTCCCAAAAAGTTCATGTGCTTTTTCATTTTTTGGACCTGGGATTTTTCCGGCGCGTCATTCGAACAGGCGGATTCGTAGAGGGCTTCGACATAGGCGAGAACCTCGCGGCCCGTCGGATACGCGACGGCTTTCCCCTCGAAATCATCGCGAATTTGTTGGAAAATCCACGGGTTGCGGATGGCCCCGCGTCCGATCATCAACCCCTGCGCGCCTGTCGTTTCCCAGACCCGGCGAGCGTCGGCCACGGTGGCGACGTTTCCATTTGCAATGACCGGGCACGGCATCCGGGCGACCGACTGCGCGATCCGGTCGAGGTGAACGTGCGGACCGTATTTCTCGGCTACGGTTCTTCCATGTACCGTCAGCGAATCCAGTCGGTGGGAAGAGAAGATATCCAGCAACCGGTCGAACTCGGAAGGATCGGAAAACCCGATCCGGGTCTTGACCGTGAATCTTCCGCGGATGCCGGCCCTCAATGCCCCGAGGAGGTCGTGGATGCGATCCGGATCGCGGAGCAATCCACCGCCCGCGCATTTGCGGTAGACCACGGGAGCGGGACAGCCCAGGTTCAGATCCACGGCGGCCACCGGGTGAAGCTCCAACTGCCGGGCGCATTTCACCATCCACCCGACATCGTTGCCGATGATTTGCGCGATGGCGGGTTTGCCGGTCGGATTGTCGATGACCGAACGCAAAATCGAGCGTTGCAGCCGGTAGCCGCTGGTCACACGAAAATACTCGGTGAAATAGACATCCGGCCCCCCGTAGCCGGCGAGCAATTTCCAGAACGCCCAATCGGTGACGTCCTGCATGGGCGCCAGCGCGAGCAGGGGACGGTGGGCTGGGAAAAATTCTTTCATGCGCGGAGAAACCGTGCCGCCGCCTGCCCCGCCCGCGTGCCAGTGGAAAAACACCCCTGCATCAGGTAGCCTCCGGCCGGGGCTTCCCAATCCAGCATTTCGCCGGCAAGAAAAATTCCGGGGTGATTTCGGATCATCAAATCCCCATCCACCCCGCTCCAATCAACCTTGCAATCCAGCGGCGGAGCAGGGGTGCCGACTTCATTTCCCGGGGATAAACCCGCCCGCTCGAAACGGCGAAAGGCTTCACTCCGCTCCGGTGATCTCCAGGTAAAGTTTCCGCAATGCGGCCTCGGCGGCGTTCGTGGGGGCCATCGTGCCGAGTTCGGCCTGGACCGTCCCGCTCGCGAGCCACGCCCGGGTTTTTTGCAGGGCGGCATCGATTTTCTCCGTCTCGCGCTTGAGCTGGCTGCCCGATTTGATCTCCGGATGGCGGAGAATGGGTGTTGCGCCCGGCGCGGCGGCTTTTCCGACGCTTCCTCCGAGCCATGCCTGGAGCTCCGGCCCGATGTCTCCGGGGTTCTGAAATCTCTGCCAGACCTGATCATCGTGGCCGGGATCGACGGACTCGATGAATTCGGCTGCCAGGCTGAACGATGTGTTGGCGTGGACAAACGCCTTGCACTTGTCACTGTGCATTTTGAGGCGCCCCTTGGTGCCTGTGCTGTATTTTCGCGGTTCCATGGGGATGTTTGTGCTCCCGACAGGATTTGTAGTCCAATCATTTCTCCGGCCAGCGCAGAACGTCTCGATTTTCAGATTCCGGGCCGACCGGACAGGCAAGTCGGAGCCTTCCGGATTCCCTCCACGGCGCCAAGCCCCCGCCGGATCGTTGCCGAAGGCCATGAGATCGCAAACCACACCTATTCGCTTCCGGATCTCAAACGCCTGAGCCCGCAGGGCATCGTGAGGGAGATCCGGGCGGCAGAGGAGGCCATCGTGCGGGTGGCCGGCGTGAAGCCGAAATTCTTCCGCGCGACCAACGGCGAATTGAACGAGTCCTTGCGCGACCTGGTTCAGAAAGAAGGTTACGCGGTGCTGGATTCCACATTGGATTCCGGCGACTGGCGGAATCCCAGCCAGGCTAAACTCATGCGGGTGATTCTGGACGGAGCGAAGCCCGGATCGGTGATCCTGGCGCATGAAAACTTTCCGAAATCCGCCAAGCAGATGCCTGCCGTTTCCGACGCGCTGGTCAAACGCGGGTTCGTCTTCTGCACAGCCAGCGAGCTGCGCCCCCCGGCCTCCCCGCTGGTCCCGGCACCTTGAAGTTGCCCGCGGGAGGAAGCGGGATTTATTTCGTAGAGGCCAGGCCTGTGCCTCCAGTCGTGAAAATCCTGATTCCGGGGCTTGCCCTGCGGCTTGCTCCGTGTTGAAACTCTGCGGCATGAAATCCTTCCGCTTCCTCCTTGGCGCCGTTTTGCTCCCCATCCTCATTACCGGTTGTCTGGTTTCGCCTGTGTCCAGTTCAGGCGGCCTGGGGTCGGTCACGGTCGCCAACTCGAATCCGAATGCCATCGTGGCGGCGGCACAGGCGGTGTTTCCCCAGGCCGGATACCAACTCGGCGATTCCAATTATCCGTATTCGATTTCCTTCGACAAGGCATCCAGCCGGATCGCCAACGTGATGTGGGGAAGCTACGGGGATCCCCAGACGATCCGGGTCCGCGTGAACATCAACCAGATCCCCGGCACGAACAATTACCGGCTCGTCCCGAAAGTCTTTTCTGTCAGCGATGCAGGGGAGGCCGGGTTTGAAGACCAGCGTCCATTGATGGGATTGTGGTCCGGCGAGTTCGGCCCATTGCTCAAACAGGTGGCCGCGCAAGCCGGCGGCGCGGGCGGAATGTGATTTGCGGATGCGTCCGATACAGGCGCATCCCCCGGAAGAGTTTGTGTGATCCGCTCATGAGCGGGGGCTTTTTTGAATGTCCGCCGGGTTGCGTGGCACCACTCGCGCGCCGTCCCCCGGAGGACAAACATGCTGGCCAATCTCCGGAAATCAGTGGCAGATTCATGGCATGACCCGACAAGGATTTTGGAACACCGTCGCCCGACACCCGTTCGGCGTGCTTCTGTCGGCTTTGTTCTTCATGCTGATCCTGGCGCCGAGCACATCCCTGTTTGAAAAATGGATCCCGGAATTTTACGGCATGGTGGCCCTCGCGCCCCTGAGCCTTCTTGTGATCGGAGCGTCCATGCTCATCCTTTGGAAGCGGGCCAGACATCACGCCCGGCACATGTTCGCCGGAGCGGTGGTCATCGTGGTCCTCATGCTCGGCAATGTGGTCACCCACCCTGCGTTGCTCCCGATCCAGATCGTCAGCCAGACCCTCTTTCTCGGCTATGTGCTGGGGATCGTGGTGCGCTCGGTGTTCAAGGCGAAGATCATCACGGGCGACATTCTCTGCGGCGCTGTCTCGGTCTATTTGCTGGTCGGTGTCCTGGCCGGCCTGGTGTTCGTGTTGATCGAATATTTTTCCCCCGGAAGTTTCCGGGTCAGCAATTGGGGCACCGATGCCGTCACCCAGCAGGCATCCTTTATTCATGATCCCGGCATGTTGCTCTACTTCAGCTTCGTGACGCTCACGACCGTGGGTTATGGGGACGTGCTGCCCGCGAACGCGGTTGCCCGCAGCGCTTCCGTCCTCGTGGCCGTGATCGGCCAGGTGCTTCTCATGGTCCAGATCGCGCGGCTGGTCGGCATGCATGTCGCGCAGGGCACGGATTCCAAGAAATGAACGGAACTTTGCCGCGCCCTCCCATTTGCATCGTTGCCGATCTTTGATATTGACCCATCCGTGAAGCCTCTCTCCGATTGCCGTTTGTATGGAATTCTCGATCTCGGCTATGTCCCGGCCGGGGCTGCGGCGGCTGCGGCGCGGTGCATGCTGGAAGGCGGGGTCGGGATCCTGCAGCTTCGCGCGAAAACTTTTGCTCCCGAAGCCATCCGCGCCATGGCACAGGAAATTCTTCCGATCTGCCGGGCATTCGAAGTCCCCTTCCTTCTCAACGACCATCCGGATCTCGTCCGGCTGACCGGCGCGGACGGGGTGCATGTCGGGCAGGACGATCTGCCGGTGGCGCGCGTGCGGGAAATTGTCGGCCCCGATGCCATCATCGGCCTCTCCACCCACAGTCTCGAACAGGCGGCGGCCGCCTCGCAGGTGAATTATATCGGCTTCGGTCCGTTGTTTCCGACACCCACCAAGCCTGATTACCCGCCGGTCGGCCTTGGCGGAATTCGCGAGGTGCATGAACGGGTGGGGCTTCCGGTTTTTTGCATCGGAGGCATCAAACTCGAAAACCTGCCGACCGTCCTCGCCGCTGGGGCGGCGCGCGTCGTGATCGTCTCCGGGATCCTCCAGGCTGCCGACATCGCGGATTACTGCCGAAAATGCCTCGCCCTGCTCCAAAACCCGGCAGAAAAAGGAACCTCGGATGAACGATAAACAAATCGGCAAACGCGCCGGACAACCAGACCGCCCCGCGGTTGAAACCGGAGTTTTTTGCACCCGCTCAAATATCCGCGTTCCTGCCTGTTCCTCCGCGGCCTGAACTCCTCTCCCCCGACGGATATGCCCGGCTTCTTTGAAATTGTGGTTTTGTTCGCGGTCGCCTGCCTGGCGGGGGGAATGAATGCCGTCGCCGGGGGAGGCACGATTCTCACCTTCCCGACACTCCTGGCCTTCGGGATGCCGTCCATCCAGGCCAATGCGACAAGCACACTGGCTCTCCTCGTGGGGATCATCGGCAGCCTCTACGGCTATCGAAACCACCTCGCCGCCGCAAAACCGTGGTTGAAAAACTTTGCCCCGGCAAGCATCGCGGGCGGGCTTCTGGGCGCATGGCTGTTGACCTGGACCAACGAAAAGTTTTTCGACCAATTGGTTCCGTTCCTGATCCTCTTCGCGACCGTGCTTTTTCTGCTGAACGATGTCTTCCGCCGCCTGGCCGGAATCGAGGCCGTCGCCGCGGGAAAACGCCCGCATGCGGCCGGAACGACCGCCGCCGTGATCCTCCAGTTTGGCGTGTCCGTTTACGGCGGGTATTTCGGAGCCGGCATCGGGATCCTGATGCTGGCAACCATAGGACTCCTCGGCCTGCACCACATCCACGAGATGAATGCGATCAAAACCGTGCTCGCCTCGCTGATCAACATCGTCGCGGCAGCCTACTTCGTTTTTGCCGGCCTTGTCATCTGGCCGCAGGCAGTCGCCATGGCGCTCGGCGCGACGCTCGGATATTATCTCGGATCCCACATGGCTCAAAAAACCAGCCAACACCAGGTGCGGAATATTGTCGGGATCATCGGCGTTTCTCTCTCGCTCGTTTTTTTCTGGCGCGAATTCCTGGCCAGATAACCTCCCCCGCACCGGATCCCACCACGAAGCCTGTTCGCAAATCGTTGGCGCGATCGCATCAACGATTTGTAAATGGAGAATTGGAGGGGGGAAAGCCTGCATTTGCCGAATGGCAGATCAGGTGGTAGGGAAAGCCATGCGGAAACCTGCCTATGGAAGCCTTCTGAAACGACTTCTCGCCCTCACTGCTTTGGTGCTGGCCCTGGCGGCATCCCAGGCGCAGGTGTTCGACGGCCAGCCATTGGTTTCCGCCAGGCTTCTCCCCTCGAAAACAGCGATCATTCCCGGGCAGCCCTTCGAAGTCGGGCTTCTGCTCGAGATGGCTCCCGGCTGGCATACCTATTGGGAATACAGCGGCGATGCGGGACTTCCGACAAAGATTGCCTGGACGCTGCCGGAGGGATTTCAGAGCGGGCCGATCCAATGGCCCGCGCCGCACTTGATGATCGAGCCGGGCGAGATCTGGACATACGGATACGGCGGAAAGGTTCTGCTCATCACGACGATCGTTCCGCCCACAGACCTGCCGGCCGGAAAGGCGATGACCCTGCACGCCAAAGCCGCCTGGCTGACTTGCAAGGACATCTGCATTCCCGGGTCCGCGGAACTGGAGTTGACGCTCCCCGTCGCATCGACCTCCTCCGAAGCCAATGGGGAACTCTTTCAGGAATTCCGATCCCGGATCCCATCCGCCGAGCCCCCGCCATTCATCCTCGATTGGACGAGCGCCGCCGGCGCATGGGATCTCAGGATTCCGAACCTTCCCGCGGGCGCGAAGGCCGATCTTTTCCCCCTGCCGCCCGAAGATCAATCCGTCGGACACCCGGGCGCCAGCGGCCCGGGGCAATTCCGCATCGAAATGAATGGTCCGTTTCGCGGGGTGCTGACTGTCGGAGAGGGGGCGGAAACGAAATCCTGGATTGTCGAGAGCGCCGCTCCCCGGGTTGCCGAAAAACAAGGTCTTTGGCTGGCTTTGTTCTATGGGTTCCTCGGGGGGTTGATCCTGAATCTCATGCCGTGCGTGCTGCCGGTCATTTCCCTGAAAATCTTCGGCTTTCTCAAACAGGCTGGCGAATCCCCGCGAAAAGTTTTTGCGCACGGTCTGGCATTTGTCGGGGGGATCTTCACGTGGTTTCTGGGGCTGGGCATCATGGTCGTGGCCCTCAAATCCGGGGGCCGTGAAGTCACGTGGGCATTCCAATTCCAAAACCCCTGGTTCAATGTCGCGATCGGATCCGTGATTTTTGTTTTTGCGCTGAACCTTTTCGGGGTTTTTGAACTCGTCCTGCCCGGCCGGGCAAGCACGGCCCTGGAATCCGCCTCGTCATCCAGCGGGCTGGCCGGGTCGTTTTTCCAAGGCGCCTTTGCCACCCTGCTGGCCACCCCCTGCACGGCCCCCTTTCTCGGCACCGCCCTGGGCTTCGCGTTCAGCCAGTCGGCGGCCGTGATCCTGGCCATGTTCGCCGCCGTGGCGGCCGGCATGGGATTCCCTTACCTGCTGCTTACCGCGCGACCGGGATGGATGAAATTCCTTCCGCGTCCGGGCGCCTGGATGGAACGTCTGAAGCAACTCATGGGGTTCCCCCTCATGGCAACGCTGGTTTGGATTTTGAGCATCGTCGGCGGGCAGCGCGGCCTGGACGGCGTCTTTTGGTTTTTGTGTTTTCTGCTCTGTCTCGCGATTTCCTGCTGGCTCTACGGGAGCTTTTGCGGTCCGTTTTCCAAGACCCGTTCCCGGGCGATTGCGATTTTCCTCGCCGTGTTCTTTGCCGGTGGCGGCGGATGGTATTTCCTCGGGGAAAAATTCGCCCATGTGGGCCGCCACGAGTCCGGCGGCATCGAATGGGTCCCTTTTTCCGCGCGGGAGCTGTCCGCGCTGCGGGCTTCCGGAAAATCCGTCTTCGTGGATTTCACCGCCGACTGGTGCATCACCTGCAAGTTCAACGAACGGACGGCCATCGACACCCCGGCTGTCCGGCAGCTTCTTCGCGACAAGAAAGTCATCCCGGTGAAGGCCGATTGGACGAAGGCCAATCCCGAAATCACCGCCGCCCTGAAAAATTTCGGACGTGTGGGGGTTCCCTTCTATGTGGTCTACCCGGCTGGCAGAGCCGGGGATCCGATCGTTTTGCCCGAGCTTCTGACCGAATCGATCCTCCTCGAAGCGCTCAAGAAACTTCCCTGAGCAAAATCGCTTCCGCCCCTTGCGCGTCGGCCAAAGCCGCTTATGTTCCCGTCACCATGAAAAAAGCCCTCGCCCTCCTCATCGTCCTCGCCACCGTTGCCCATGCGGAAGTCGGCAAGCCCGCGCCGGACTTCACCCTGAAAAGCTCCTCCGGAAAGGAGGTCTCGCTCTCGGATTTCAAAGGCAAGGTCGTCGTGCTGGAATGGACGAACAGCGGGTGCCCGTTCGTCCAAAAGCACTACGGCTCCGGAAACATGCAGAAGCTCCAGAAAGACGCGGCCGCCAAAGGGGTTGTCTGGCTCTCGATTTGTTCCTCGGCTCCCGGCAAACAGGGGAATCTGTCCGCGGAAGAAGCCGGAAAAACCATTGCCGCAAATGGCACCGCCGCCACGGCCTACCTCCTCGATGAGGACGGCAAAGTCGGCCGGCTCTACGATGCCAAACGCACCCCGGAAATGTATGTCGTCAACAAAGACGGCACCCTTGTTTATCATGGCGCCATCGACGACAAGAAAACTCCCGACCCCGCCGACATCCCGGGCGCCAGGAATTATGTCGCCGCCGCCCTCGATGAAGTTCTCACAGGCAAACCCGTGAGCGCTCCGACAACCGAAGCCTACGGCTGCTCGGTCAAATACGGCCGGTAGTTTTGTCGCGCGTGGTGCGCGTGCCATTGAACCCGAAAGCCGCTTGCCTCTGCGCTCCCTGCGCCTCTGCGTGAGGGATCGCCGTTTTCGGGATTAACCGAGCGGGTTCCACACCCTGCGGAAGCCGAGGGCGCGAAAGTCCCTGCTGTTTGTCGTGGCAAACTCCTCCACGCCGAAGTGCCGCAGGGTCAGACCCAGGCGCACGTCGATAATCCGCCGGAAGGCGAAATCTTTCCGCCGGGTCCATTTCCATACCCCGGCCATGACCGGCGCGGATTCCACGACCCGCCAGTTCCGGTTCTGGCGGAGCCGCTCGCAGTAGGCCCCCGCTCCGGATGGCGTCATGGGGTTCTTGAAGATCTTCGCGTTGCACAGCTTCAGAAACACCTCGACCAGCATCAACTCGCAAATCACCACGTCTTTTCTCCCCGCCACCTGCTGGAGAAAGTCCCTGGCCTCCGCAAAATGACCGGAGTCCCCGTTGGCCGAGTGGACGACGATGTTTGTGTCAAAGCTGATCATGCTTCATCCCTCGCCGCCAGGTCCCACTCCTCTTCGGGAAGAAGAGGCCGCCCCATCCGCCGGGCCTCGGGAAGGCTCCACTCGCCGGGGGCCGTGCGCCCGGCGGGGTATCCTTTGATGGCTTCTTCCAAGCCCCGTCGCACGACCTCCGCAAAGCTCATCTCGTATTCATCCGCGATCCGCTTGGCCTCCCGATACAGGTGGTCTGGAAATTGGACTTGCGTTTTTACCATGATGGCAAATTATCAACTTGGATGGAGTTTGTCCAACTTTGAGCGCTGCGAGGCGGTAACTTCAGATTTTCCGATCATACGCATCGCGCGAACCGATCCAATACCAGAGAATGCCATCGGGATGATCCTCGCCGAGCGCGCGGTAGTGGAGCCCCACCCGGGCCGACCAAACGCTTCCCACTTTCTTGAGACGGATGGACGAATGCCGGGGGTCGGCTTTGAGAATTTGAAAACATTTGTCGGCGAGATCCCTCGCCGGTTCCGGCAACCGGCTGTGATGATGCCAAAACTCGGATGAGGCAAAGTGGTTCAAAGCGGCGTGCAGCGACCGGCTTTGTAGTTCGCGCGGGCGCGCTCCCCGGCGGCGTCAAACCTCCCCGCTCGGATGTCGGTCTCGATCTGAAGATCCCATTCGTCGGCAACATATTCTTGGAACCAGCGGGAAAAGTGATCCAGCTCTTCCTTGGACAGGCGGGCCACCGCATTTTCAACTTCTTGGACACTCATGGTTTTTATCGGTTTGGCTGTGCGGAGCCGCCCAAACGACGCGCTCCAGAGCACCAGCCGGTTTCATGGACAGAAACTACCATGCCACTCCGCCAAAGTCGAGATTCCTGGCGCGCAGAGAGTGCCCTCACTTGGAACGGCCTCGAATCTGAGAGGCCGCACACGAATCAAACGGTCTCGGGATACGACGCGTTTTTGTTCGTCTTGTATGCCAGTTGCTCAAAAATCGGAGACATGAATAATGTTATCTGGGTATGCACTTTATTCCCCTTGGCGCAGATTTTGCCCCACCGAATGAGCCTGCGACGACCGGACGCCACAAGATGTTGCGGTCGGGGGAATAAAGTGCATACCCAGGTAATGTTATTGTCTTGGATGCGGACCATAAAGAGCAGGGTGAAATACGCGGCGAGCTGTGTCAGTAAAGAAACATATCGAAATTATTCTGTTCCCGGGGTGACCGCCGGGAACGTCTCCCGAGACGGGACGCTTCGCTCAGGATCGGGTTTCAACAGTCTCCGGAATCCGGATTCGCCCGGTTAATAAATTCTGGAGCAGCGATTTTTTCAAGGCTTCCAGGGCGGCGAGCTTGGTTTGGGTTGCGGTCACGCTTTGTTCACTTGTTTGCAATGCAGCGAGAATCTCCTCCTGTTCCCGCTTCTCGGGCACCTGAATGAGAAGGTTGCGAAGGTTTCTTCGGTTGATCGTGTTCAGGCCGCTGCTCGTATTACAGATTGAATTCCAATGGCGCTGAACCCTGGTTGAATTCAGCACATAAAGGAGAAACTCGGGAAGATTCATTGGCGTATATCGTCGGTCATCCGACCAACTGGAAATTTAGTTAGAGAAGATGCAGGGGATCCACGTCCACCGCCACAAAAACATCCTCGGGCATCGGGAGGGCGCCGAGGGTTGTCCGCACGAGCCGGGCGAGCTGGACGGAGGACGGGCCGCGCAGGGAGACCTGGAACCGGTAATAGGTTTTCGCTTTTTCCAGCGGCGCGGGGACCCCGTCGCCGACCGTCACACCGGCCGGGGCGGCCGCTTTCAGCTTTCGGGAAAGTGTCTCGGCGGAGAACTGCGCGCGCTCCAGCATCGTCCCCCGCAGCGTGATCATCACCATGCGCCCGAACGGCGGGTAGCCGAACTGGCGGCGGAATTCCATCTCCTGGTCCATGAACCCCTCGTAATCATGGTGCCGCGCAAATTGGATCGAGGGGCTGAATGGCGTGAAAGTCTGCACCAACACCTCGCCTTCCATCTCCCCGCGGCCGGCCCGGCCGGCAACTTGCGTGAGAAGCTGGAACGTGCGCTCGCCGGCACGGAAGTCCGGCATATGGAGGCCGAGGTCCGCATTGACGATCCCGACCAGTGTGACATTCGGAAAATGCAGGCCTTTTGCGATCATCTGCGTTCCCACGAGAATATCGATCCTGCCTTCCTTGAATGCCCCGAGCGTCTCGCGATACGCGTCTTTCCTCGTCATCGAATCCGCATCCATCCTCGCAATCCGGGCCTTCGGAAAAATCCTGCGGACCGCCTCCTCGACTTTCTGGGTGCCGACCCCGGAATGCCGGATTCCCGGATCCTTGCATTTCGGGCAGACCTTCGGCGCGCGCGACGAATGCCCGCAGATGTGGCAGACGAGCCGCTCGGCGGCCCGGTGGAATGTGAGCGAGACGCTGCAATCCGGGCACTGGCAAACATGCCCGCAGGCCTCGCACAGCATCGAGGTGGAAAATCCGCGCCGGTTCAGGAACAGGATCGTCTGTTCGCCTTTTGCCATCCGTCCCTCGATGGCTTCCTTGAGCGGAAGCGAGAGGATGCCGCCCTCGGGCGAACGGCGGGCCGCCTGCCGGAGATCGACGACGCGGACCACCGGCATGCGCTTGTCATCGACCCGGTTGTTCAGGCGGACCAGGCGGTATTTGCCGGCCAGGGCATTGTGCCAGCTCTCGAGACTGGGGGTGGCGCTGCCGAGAAGCACGGCCGCCTTCTCGCGGTGGCCCCGCAGGACGGCCATGTCGCGCGCATGGTAGCGCGGCGCCTCGTCCTGCTTGTAGGAATTCTCATGCTCCTCATCCACGATGATGGTCCCGAGATTTTCCAGCGGGGCGAAAATCGAACTCCTCGCGCCGATGACGATCCGTGCGGCTCCGCTGTGGATCTTGTGCCACTCGTCGTGGCGTTCGCCATCGGAGAGGTGGCTGTGCAGGACGGCGATCCTCTCCTGCATGTCCGCGAAACGGGACTTGAAGCGTTCGACCGTCTGCGGCGTCAACGCGATTTCCGGCACGAGAACCAGCGCGGTGCGTCCGTTTTCCACCGCCTGGCGGATGGCGCGCAGATAGATTTCGGTCTTCCCCGAACCCGTCACGCCGAAGAGCAGGATCGGCTTGGCGGACGGATCGGCCATCGCCTCCTCCACCGCCTGGAGAGCGGCCTCCTGCTCGGCATTCAAGGCCAGGTTCGCCGAGGAAACGAATTTTTCCGCGTAGGGATCGCGGGCGACGACCGCCGATTCGATGGCCACCAGGCCGCGCTTTTCCAGCAGGCGGAAAACCCCCTCCGCAACTCCGGCCTGCACAGCCGCCTCGGAAACGAGGACCGACTCCCCCGCCTCGATCACCGCACGCAGGGCATCCGCCTGCCGGGGAGCGCGCTTTTCGAGTGCCGCCAGTTCCTCCCCTGCGATCTCCCTTGCCACGCGGACCGTATTCCTCCGCTTTTCCGAAACCCGCCCGTCCCGCACCGCCACAGGAAGGACGCTGCAGATGGCGGTCTCCATCGGACAGCAGTAATAGTCGGCCATCCATCGCGCCAGATCCAGGAGGGCGGGGCGGATCATCGGCTTTTCGTCAAGCAACTCCGCGAGATCCCTCAACCCGCGAACGGAGGAAGATTCCGGCACCTCGACAACCGTGGCCGTCAGCATCCGCGTCCGCACAGGAACCTTCACGCGCGATCCCACAGCCACCGCATCGCCGAAACATTCCGGCACACGGTAGTCCAAAAGCCGCCCGGCGGCCTGATCCGGAAGAACTCGCACAAGCATCCCCGCGAGTATCCCTGTCCGCCGGGGCTTCGACAAGCAGGCAGAGAGCCGGCACTCGGATTCGAACCGAGGACCGACGGTTTACAAAACCGTTGCTCTACCACTGAGCTATGCCGGCGGCTTCACTCTGACTTTGCGAAGTTTATGGCAGGTGGCAAGCAGTTTCGCTCCAGCTCCAAAACAACCGTGCCGACCGTAGCCCGGATCTGGCTGGCAGAGATGGACAAGAGGTTGGCAAAAAACACGGTGGAACTTCCAACCGGGATTCAGCGGGGCAAGACACGCGCTATTGGTTGGGGCTCAAGGTCATGAAAAGCGGCCCGAGATGGCGGTCGTAGAGGTTGTTTGTCACGCAGTTTGCTATCGTATCATGCGCCGCATCGATGGCGTCCAGGTAAGCCGGCCCCATCTCGGCGGCGACTTTGAAGCTGATATGGACGAGCTGGCGGAGCGAGGAATTGAACCGGGGGTCGGACGGCTCATGGGTGAGAGCCGCCGCCAGAGCTTCGCCATTCCAGCCTGAGACAGTGGCCGGAACGGGAAGTTCGTCGCGCCTGATGTCGATAACCGTGGCGTAGGGCTGGCTGAGTTCGTCAATCCGGTCGAACGCTTTCGCATAGATTTCCTTCGCAATTTCCAACCCGTTTCCTCCCGCCAGGGCGAGGCCGATGACTTCCTCAAGCCAGTTGGTCCCCGCCGTTTTGAGGTGCAATCCGGCGCCATGCTTTTCCAAAAGCTCGCGGACCGGGCCGTAGAGCGAAAATTTGTCGCTTCCCGAATGGATGCTGACCTTGAGGTTCTGGGGCAGGCCAAATTCCGCCACGGCGGCGCGGATTGCCAGGAGGTCGCGCTCGAACTCGCGGGCGAACTGCCGCACATCGCCGACATAATCCACGCCTTTGTTGAACCGTCCGGTAAACTTTGGCGCGATGGTCTGCACCCGCACGCCTTCTCCCGCCAGCGCGCCGAGGATCAGGAACAGGTCGAGCGGAGACTGCGGGGTCTCCGCCTCGTCGGTCGAGACCTCCGCGATGAAGTGGTCTTTCCCCCGCGCCGATTCGATGTGGCGGTAGATTTGGCCCGCCTCACGGATTGCCAGAGCGTAAGCGCCGAGGAAATTCTCCACGGTGGCCGTGTCGAGGGGCCGGTCCAATCCGAGACCCGGAAATGTTTTCCCGATGAGCGGTTGAAGGGAATCGCGGATTCCCGAAATATCGCCGGGACCCGCTTCCTGCCCGATAAAATCCGCCACGTCGATCGTGTAAAAATCGCAGTGCGGGAGAAAACGGTCCACGGTTTTGAGTCCGATATGATCGGCATCGAGATGATAGGGCGCGCTCCATCCGGCGGCCTTCACCGCCGCTTCGGCCGCGCTTCTGGTATCGGCGGGCGTGCTGCCGATCAGCGTGTGTTCCCGGTTGGATTTGTTCCAAACCGGAATGACTTCGACGCCGGCCGCGGCCGCTTTTTGGAGTGCGGCCAGTTGTGCGACGCCTTCGCGCCCGAACCGGTCTCCAATCCCTATGGAATACTTTTCGATGAGCAGTGGGGTTTTCATGGGTTTTTTGTGAATCCGAAAATGTGAGGAAGAACCATTCTTATTTTTGTTTTCATGAGGATCGATGTGGCGGCGCGCACGAGGCGCGGAAAATGACGGTCCCTTTGACGGGAATCGGCCGGTTTTTTCCAGAGTGTCCGGTCAGCGCATGGAATGCGGCGGCCGCCAATTTCCGCATCGGTTGCTGGAGGGTGGTCAGGGGCGGGATCGACTGTGCCGAGGCCGGAATGCCGTCGATGCCCGCGACGGACACATCCTGCGGTACCCGGAGTCCCGCCTCGTGAAAAAACCGGAGCAGTGGCAGGGCGATCGAATCCTCGGCGGCGATCACCGCTGTCGGCCGACGGCGAAGCGCCAGAAAGTTGCGGGCCGCGGCCGAGGCAATTTCCCCGCCATCGCCCGGATGGGTGAAGAACCATTTCTCCCGCACAGGAAGTCCCTGCAGGCGAAGCCTCCGCCGCAGGCCATCGCCCCGGCGTTGGTTCGTGCTGCGGGAAGATCCCACAAAACCAATCTCCGTGTGCCCAAGCCCGGCCAGCCGCGCGACCAATTCCGCAAGTCCCGCGGCCTCGTCCATCCGGACCTGTCGCACCCCGGCACGGGTCGTCCCGGTTCCAATCTGCACAAACGGCATCCCCCCCGCAACCTGCGATGAAACCCCGTCAGGCTCAAAATCGCTCCCGGCAAGGATCACGCCATCCACCTTGTGTTTCCGAAGTGCCGCGAGATCCCCCGGACCGCCACCCGTGAGCAGCAGGGAATGTCCGCTCTCCCGCGCAAGCTCCTGGAGCGTGCCGATCAAATGGCCGAAAAACGGATCGTCAAAATTCTTCACCACCACTCCGATCGTCTTTGTGGGGGCGCCCAGGAGGGCCAGCGCCGTCGCATCCGGCTGGTAGTTCCACTCCGCCGCCGCGCTCCGGATCCTCTCGACTGTCTCCCGTGAGGCCCCGATCTCCGCCGCCCTCCCGGAAAGCGCGCGCGATACCAGCGCCTGGGAAACCCCGAGGCGCGCCGCCATCTGCTTCTGGGTCGGAGGAGGAGCGGCGCGCATGCGCCGAACCTTTCCGGAACGCGGACGCCGTGTCAATCTCATTCGTATGAGTGTCCTTGCAAAAAAGAGCGCATTTTTCCTGGCGGAGGTTGGGAAAAATGCCCGGGCAGCCCGCATGGACGATTCTTCCGGGAAACCAACCGTCTCACGAATGAAACATTCGATCCGGTGTCCCGGCAGCCCGCTACAAATCTTGCGCCGTCGCCATATCGCCGCCCCCTGCGCGGACATGGTCGAAAAATGTCGGCCTTGCCATTTTCAGGCAATATTCATATTCCGTCGGCACATGCATGTTTCCCCACCCATGGCGCATCCCGATCCCGCCGGACCTCGTGTCGCGCGACAAGCCACGCGTGTCACATTTTTTATGAGCCAACCCATCCCGTCCAAGTTCCTTGCCGCGCTGCCCCCCCTGCTCTTTTTGTCGGTTTTCCTGCTCACCGGCTGCGTCAATCCGATCGACCCGCTCGGGCCGATCGGCAAAGGCCCGGCCCCGCGTCCGGCGAAGTCGAAGCCGCAGCCCGGGGACAAATTCGCATGGGGAATATCGACGGCCAGCTACCAATACGAAGATCCCGCCGTGAAGCCCGGGCAGAAAGACGATTTCTCGACCGACTGGGATATCCTCGTTTCGCAACGCAAAGCCCCGGAGAAAGGGAACGCGCTTTACACCTGGACGAAATTTGGAAAAGACCTCGATGCGCTCAAAAAAATCGGGGTGACCCATTACCGCTTCAGCATCGAGTGGGCGAGGGTGGAACCGAGGCCCGGCGTCTACGACGAGGAAGCGGTCCGCCGCTATGTCGGCATGGCCCGCCGGCTGAAAGAAGCGGGCATCGAGCCGGTCATCTGCCTGTGGCACTTCACGTTCCCGGCGTGGCTTTACGACAAAAAGAATCCCGGCCAATCGAACTGGCTGCACCCGATCGCGCGGAAGAGATGGAATGCCTACGTGAACAAGATCGTCCGGGCCACCGCCCCCCACACGAACTACTACGCCCCCCAAAACGAGCCCAACGGCCAGATCACGACCGCCTATATCGTCGGCCAGTGGCCGCCGTGCATGAGCCTGGCCTTCGGGCATTATTGGAAGGCGATCGATGCGAGCACCGCGATGTTCCGCGATGCCGCGGCCCGGATCAAAAAAATCAAACCGGCAGCGAACGTTGTGAGCGTCGAGGCCCTGCCCTGGTGGCAACGCGCCCCGCTCGATCCCGGCGGCTTGATTTACAACACGATGATCCACGGAAATGTGGACCACCTCGACCGGGTTTACGACGTCTGCGACATCATCGGATTCAACTACTACTATTCCCAGGCACCCGGACCGATTTCCCTCCTTTCCGAGAATGCCCGGCGCGGGCACAACTTCTCCATGATGGGGTGGCGCATCAATCCCGACGGGCTCTACAACGAGATCCGGCGGGTGGGTGACCGGTATGGGAAGCCGATGATGATCACGGAAAATGGCATCGCCACCCCGGATGACGCCAAGCGTGTCTGGTATATGCGCAACCATATTGCCGCCATCGGGCGGGCCATCCGCGACGGGTATGACATGCGCGGCTACTTCACCTGGTCGCTGGCCGACAACTATGAATGGCACTTCGGATACAAGGCGTTCTTCGGGCTCTCCACGATGGATCCCAAAACTTATGACCGGGTCTTCAAACCCTCCGCCGGAAAATATTCCGAAATCATCAAAGCCTGTCCGACGGTGAAATCGGTGACCGCGATCCAGCCGAAGAAAAACTTCAAGTAGGGCTTCCCACTTGGAACGAAATGTGCTTCAACCCCCTTTATGGATACCCCACAACCTGTTCCCGCGCCCGAGCCGATCCCTCCCCAACCTCCCCAACCCGGCATGAACGAACGCCAGTGGATCGTTGCCACCCACCTCAGCGCCCTCATCGGCCTGCTCGTTCCTTTTGGAAACATCATCGCCCCGCTCATCATCTGGCTGATCAAAAAGCAGGAATACCCGGGCCTGGATACCGTCGGGCGTTCCGTTCTCAATTTCCAGATCTCTTGGATGATCTACGCCTTTGTCGCGGGCCTGACGATCTGGGTGTGCATTGGGGCCATTTTGTTGCCCGCCGTCGTGATCGCCTGGCTTGTCTTTTTGATCATCGGGGCCGTGAAAGCCAGCAATGGCGAGACCTACAAGTTTCCTCTGACGATCAAAATGCTGTGATCCGCGGACGAGGATCAGGGTCCGGTGTTCAGGAAGACATGGGATTGTCGTTCTTCCGCTGAACACCGAAAACTGAATCACTGAAAACTGGAATTTCCCCCGACCATCACCCAATCGACGGCGCCGGGATGAGCCAGGATGGCTTCATGGAGATTTTCCATCCGGCCGGGGTAAGGGATGGCGATCAAATCGGCCTCGGCGTCCGGGGTAATTTCCCCGAGCCGCCCGCCCATGCCGATCGCTTCCGCGGGGTTGAGGGTGACCATTTCGAGGAGTTTCTCCGGCGCGACCTCCGGATGTTCGCGGGCCGCGCACCGCATTTCCGCGAACATGTCGAGCGAGCGGTTGCTGGCCAGGCTGTCGGTCCCCAGGCAGACGTTGAAGCCTTCGCGCAGAAAGCGCCCGAGCGGAAATGGCGCGCGGGCGAAATATTCGTGGCAGCACGGGCAGTGGATGATCGAAAAGTTTTTCCCGCGCAGAAGCGCCCAATCTTCCTCCTCCAGAAAGTTCATGTGCGTGAGCAACGCCCCGTGGGGCAGGACATTTTCCGCCAGGAGCAGGGCCACGGGCGTTTGGCGGCCGGTATCGGACATTTTCCGTCCCAAGCTCTTGAGAAAATCATGCAGGGGTCCCCGGGCATTCTGGAACATCTCAAATTCCTCGTCCGACTCCGCCAAATGAGTCATGAACGGCATGCCGTATTTTTCGCAGCAAAAGCGCGCCAGGCGGTAAAGATCCGGCGAGGTGGTGTAGGGCGCATGCGGTGAGAGTCCGAACCCCCCGGGCCAATCCGCGCGGTTTTCAAAAAAGCTGAGGGCTCCGGCCACGACCTCTTCCGTGTGGAGGCGGTTGCGCACATCCATCATTTCGTAAAACCACCAGGTGCGGATCGGCGGGGGG
>JBAYWC010000005.1:0-51933 GCA_041674265.1 Terrimicrobiaceae bacterium | reverse complement strand
AGTCCCTTTTTGACTCTCACCCGCAGGGTGAACAGATATGACCTCCGAAAGCTTATCCATTCGGCTGACTTTACGTCAGTTACGCCATCCGGGCGATCTTTTCATTTTCCTTTGTAGGATCAAGGACAAGCAAACGCTGGAGCTTTCGATCACCTTGCGCTCGTGGGGGGATCGCGAGAAAAGCCGCATGGTTTTCGGATTTTACGGCCGCGACACCCGGCCTCCCTCCCCATACTTTGGCACGAGTTCGCGTTTGCTGGTTCTGCAAGCGACCGGAGGCGCGACAAAAGCTTTTGCAGGACCTGGCGATAAAGACGCGATGTTCGACTGGACGCCCACCGGGGCCGGCACCTTGGTAACCTACCGCGGTATTTACAGTTTTGCGTCCCATGCTTGGACCCTCGAGGCGAGATGGAAGGGCGGCAGCACCACGTTCTTTTCCGATCGCCCGGTCGAGTTCAGCCCATCAGACATCGGCGCCCTGGCCATCACTCTTGAACACCAAATGCCGACAGAAGGTCGCGCCGGGCATTCGAAAATTACGGACATATCCCTCAAAATTTACTGATATCCGCCGCTCCGGCGGGAAAGTCACAGGTCGTGACAATTCCGGGAGGAGCAAAGGCAAAAAAGCCGGAGAGCGGGGAGAAACGCCCGTTCATTGGCCCGATCCTTCATCCTCAAGAGATACCTTATGATCCGCAAATCCATTCGACAGGGCTTGATATTCGGTCTCTTTGCTGTCGTCTCGTCGGTTGCCAGGAGTCAAACGGTTCAATTGCCCGTTTTTGCGCCGATCTTGAAGCCGCATGTGGACAACCATGTGATCGCGGGCGCCGTTGTCCTGGTGGCGGACAAGCAGAAGACACGAACTGCCAATACTCGAATGCGGGCTTCAATACTGTTGGACGGATCGTCGAGGTTGTCAGCGGCGTCCCCTGCGAACAGTTCCTTGATGAGCGGATCTTCCAGCCGCTCGGAATGAAAGACACCACCTTCTGGCCGAACGAGGAACAGGTTGCCCGCCTCGCTAAGGCCTATCATCCTACTCCCGATAAATCCGGCATCGTCGAACAGCAGATCGACCAACTGACCTATCCGCTGAACGATCGGAAGCGGAAGCCGATGCCGGCCGGCGGCCTGTTTTCCACGGCCGCGGATTTTTCCAGATTCGCCCAAATGGTTCTCAACCAGGGCATCTTTGAGGGGAAGCGTTGCCTTTCGGAAGAAGCCTGCCGCCAGTTGACGATCAATCGCGCGCCGGGACCGGGAAAACAGGGATACGGATTTGGTTTCGGAACGGATGGCGTGGTTTTCGGACACGCGGGAGCATACAAAACCGAATTTTCCATACATCTGGACAGGGGTCTCGTTTTTGTATTCATGGTACAAAATAACGGTTGGCGCAATGAAGATGGCCTGAAGATTATGCCGGCATTGACGAAGGCTGCGATGGAAGCATTCGGAAAGCAGCGCGATGCCGGGTTGGCGGCATGTGGGCTGTGATGCCGATCACGGCGGGGCCCCCTTGAACCGGCGGCCCGGTTCGCATTGATCCTCACACATCTTCCCGCTTGATGCGGGAGATTTCCCCTTGCACGATATCGCGCAGAAGAACGGTTTCCGACACATTGTCGGTGCGATTGCACCCTTCCCAATCCCCCCAGACATATTCCAGGCAGATCCATCCCGGATAGGAGAACAATGCCAATCGGCGTAAAATTTCCGGAAAGTGGATCGCATTCTCATTCATGGCGACCTGGAGCCGTTTGGGGGCGCCGCCACGGGCATGAAAGTGGGATGCGAGAGGAAGCAGAGGGTGAATTTCTTCGTTGGAAAATCCGCCGTAGATGAAATGCCCGTAATCGAGCGTGAGCGTGAGACCTTCGGCCAGCCGGACAAGTTCCGCTGCCGCTTGCGGAGTGGGGGCAATGGAGCCGGCATGGGGTTCGACAGCATAGGCGATTCCAGCCTTGCGTGCCTCGGCCACCCGCCAGGCCGCTTCTTCGGCCGAGCGCCCAAGGCTGTCCCTGTTCTCAACTTCCGCAAAGGAAACACCTGGCAGCCCGGTCATGTGTTCCGCCCCGGTTGCCGCTGCAAATTCCAAAACTTTCAAAAAGACCATTCGGGCTTCTTTCCGCACGGAAGAATCAGGGCTGTTTGCCGCTTTGAGGGCAGGATGCTCGCCCGTTTGGAGGAAAACATCCGCCAACTCCAGCCCATGGGAGGCAAGACGCGCGTTGATCTCGACTGCCGCCCGCGCGGGATTTTCCACGACCTGCCCGGATTGCAGATGAGACCCGGCGGAAAAAACTCCCAAGTCCACCCCCGTGATCCCAAGCATGCGGATCAGTTCCAACGCATCGTCGTGGGGCAGGAGGGGGAATGTAAAATCGGCACAGGAAAGTTTCATGGCGCTGGCATGTCAAAAAACAACGGGAGAGAACTACCCGGGCAAAAGACTGAGAAAATCCGCATGGGGCCGGGCAATGACATGGGCTGCAACAACCTTTCCAAGGGGCTCTGCGGCAAGTTTCCCCGCTTCAATGGCTGCTTTCGCAGCGGCAACCTCTCCCCGGATCACAATCGTGACATAGGCCGCTCCGATTTTTTCTTTTCCCACAAGGCTGACATTGGCGGCCTTCAGCATGGCATCGGCTGCTTCCAGTGCGGCGGCCAGGCCTTGGGTTTCGAGGATTCCTATCGCTTCGTTGGTGTTTTTCATGGCTGTTTCAGGGTAATCGGAAGGCAAGAATTGCTCCCGGTGATTGTAAAGAGGATGAATGAGATTGGGGGAAAGGAGAACCGCATCCAAACCCGAGTCCGGCCTGGAGAGCAATGTGGTGATCGTCCGTACTCCGAGACGTCTGCTTTCTTCCACGCACCATGCCAGGGCGGCTTCGAGGGCTGCCTGGACACCGGCGAATTTGACAACCACCGAGTTTCCTCCCGTTGCTTCCATGCCGAGAAGCCGGACAGGAGAATTTCGAGAAGCTCCATCGGCCAGCAAGGCCGGAAGGCTCCATGAATCCATCTCGATCAGCCCGATGGGTCCCCGGAAATTCATGGCAGCTTTTGGCGCAGGCGTCCAAGCATCGCCTCCACATGGGAAGTTGTTGGCCGGGAGCACTGTTCGGCGGCCTCGCGGAAACCGCATTCCGTGAGCAGACAGGCCATCCTCTCACGCATCTCGCCAAGAAACTCTTTTTCTCGCTCCCCCATCGGCTGCCTGGACGGCCCCGGGTGGAACCCGCGCAATGAAGCCCCCGCCCGGAACCCCTCCGGGAAGTTCCCAGCCCGGAGCATGGCCTCGATCAGTTCCAGCAGCTTGAACTGCACCCTTCGGCATTCGTCATGGTTGCCGGATTGGAAGTCATTGTAGATTTTGATGATCGGCTCCGGTATGACCCCCGCGCTCGCGATCGTTCCCCCATCCCCGCCCATCATCAGGGTCGGATAAAGGATCTCCTCGCATCCGACCAAGATGGAAAAATCTTCGCGTGTTTTCCGCAGCACATTCAAGGAGTGCAAAAAACGGGGCATGTCCCGGCTGCTGTCCTTGGTTCCGATGATCCTCGGGCAATCGGCCGCCAGCCGTCGGATGACTTCAACGGGAATCTCGTTGGCAAACTGGGGAATGTTGTAAAGGAGGATGTCCAGGGGGCTGCGGCGTGCCACTTCACGGAAGTATGCTTCCACACCTTCGGCGGACACTTTGAAAAAATAGGGACCGGTGACCGAAATGGCACGGATGCCGAGTTCGGCGTAACGCCTGGCGGCCTGGATCACGAGATCGATGTTGTTCTCCGCCGCGCCGGCAAGGATCGGGACACGCCCGCGATTTTCATCGGCCACGATTTCCACAACTCGAATGCGTTCTTCGAAGCTCAGGCGGGCAAACTCTCCGGTGCTTCCATTCGGGTAGAGGCCGTGGATGCCCTTCCCGATCAGCCAGGATACAATGCGGCGCAGTTCTTCCTCATTGATTTTTCCGTCCTGTCGAAACGGAACGATATTGGGGCAAAGAATTCCGCGAATACGTGGCATAATAGTAGCAGGCCTTACTGTTGGGGGTGCGGCTTTCTTGCCCAACACGCCTCCGGGCAAATGGCAAATCGCCTTTCAAGGTGGTCCATAAGCTTTTCGAGATAGGCTTGAGCATCGGAATTCAGTTCGATCGTTATTGGACGCACCACGGCTGATTGCAGAATTCCCCGGCGCGCCAGCACCTGCTTCTCGGCGTGATGAAATTGCTCGAAAGTCTGTAAGCTGAATTGCATATACGGCGAAATGTCAGCAAAGAGCCCGAAGGCTCGCGGCCAGTCCTCCGCTTTCGCTGCTTCCCAAATTAAACCATGCCAATCTGCCAAAGCAAGGCCGGGCATGACCCCGCAAAGCCCGGCGGGAATCTGTTCGAGCACGTAGGAGCCGCCCCATCCGCTGAAGACGCGCACTCGCCCGTCAGTCTCGCGCATAATATCGCGGCAAAGCGGCCCCAAGCCCGGTTCCTCGTATTTGAAATATCGGAAATTCGGACAAGCCTGGTGCAGTGCGACTATAAAATCCAGGCCCTCGGCCTTCCCTGCGGGGTTCCAGTCCTGCACGACCACGGGTAATGAAACGCTGTCACAGACTCGCCGCGCATAATCGAGCAAGTGTCGGCTGGAACTTGCGAAGGCGCGCGGAAGAGCCGTATTGACAACAGTTGCGCCCATCTTTTCTGCTTCGGATGCCATCCGGGCAGCGACTTCCGGATAATGATGATTGCACTGTATGATGACGGGAATGCGCCTGTTGACCGCTAAAAGAACGGTTTCTATAATCTTTTGCCGCTCGATACCATCCAACTTGTAAAATTCGCTGCCGAAGGCGGGTGTTCCGATTGCACTCACCCGCGCATGGATGCCGAATTCGACCAAAGCGCTAATTTCGTGATATTCCACGCCGCCCGATTTAGCGAACGGTGTGGGAAGAATGGGAACAACGCCTTCAATCATGAGCAATCTCCCTATCGTAGATATTTAACGCCCATTACGCCGGCAAGGGTTTTACAAGGGCCGGCGATGATAAACCGGAGCGGATCCTCTCCGCGCAAAAGCGAAGCGCTGCTCCCTGGCCCCAGAGGTTCATCTCGGTGGGAAGCGATTTATACATGGTTGTCTCTTCCAGGTTGGAGACCCAGGACCAAGTAACGGACGAGACGCCGGACAGGCCTCCGCGTTCGTCGACGCGGCTGAGCATGGCGCGCCAAGCCAATTCCGCGGACACAGCGTATTTTCCAGGCAGGAGGCCAAGCCGGCAGCCCTTGGTGTAGGCGGCGCCGAGAAAGGCGGCTGTCGATGATTCCAGATACGCCTCGCGATCGTGCATGAGAGTGCGCCAGAACCCGCTTGCGTCCTGCAGGACAAGGGTGGCTTCACAGAGCGCGAGGAATTTTCCGGCTGTCTCTGCATATCCGGGGGTCTCGGAATCCAAGTGGGACAACGTATCGACCATCCCGAGCAGTGCCCAGCCCTGTCCGCGTCCCCAGCCATAACCCTTAAGCATTTCTGCGGCGACATCGTAGGAGTGAGCCAGAAGCGGGCCGCGCTTGCTTTGAAGCACCCTCAGGTGCGTGCGCAAAACTTCGACGGCAATGGCCGCATATGCCGGATCGCCGGTTTTCCGGGACAATGCGGCGAACAGGGTGGGCACATGGTAGAGTGAGTCGATCCAGACCGAATGCCGATGAGCGGGCAGGTCCGGACGAAAAAGGTGGACGCCGCCTCGCGCCTTGGGAAACTTTTCGACAAGGTGAGTGGCCAAATGCCGCGCTGCTTCGAGCAGTGCAGTATTTTCGGTCAATCGGTGGAGATGAAGCAGGGCTCCCCCGGGTGTCAGGTAATCGACCCAGCCGAGTTGTTTGCCCATCCAGTTGCCGAAAGCCTGCTCCACTTGGCGGCGGGCAGGTTGAAAGTCACCCAATTCCGCAGCCTCCAACAATCCGTCGCAGGCAATGGCATCGCCCCAGAACCAGACGGTCATGTCATAGGGGGCGGTGCGACTGGCAATGAGTCGTAACAGATCCGCTGTGTGGACAGTCTTTTTGGCGGTTTGCCGGGAATTTTTTCGTTGGGTTGTTGTGCTCATGGGTTGTTGGTAGGGATTCATTTCATGCCGTGGCGGTTCTGACCGGACGCAGCACGACATTGCGGGCCGTTCTGGCCGATTCGCAGGCGGCAGCGATGGTTTCCATGGCCGCCAGTCCAAACGTGCCGGGGGACCCGTTGCGTTCGGGCTCCAGAACAGATTCCACCAGGTTCAACGCAGGCGCTTGAAAGGGATAAATTTCAGCGGATTCCAGAGGTGGATACTCTGTGCGCACGTCGTCGAAACCGATGCGGGTCATGGTGCCTTTCCAGAGTTCGAGGAGCAACAGGCCGCGCGAGCCATAAACCCGAACCTCGTAATTACGTTCGGCTTTTGGGGTGGCGCCGGTGCTGGCCAGCGTGACCAGGGCACCGTTTTCCAGCCTCATGGCGAGGGCGTCGTAGATGTCATTCGGGGAACCGTCGAAATTCATGTGGGCGAACACTTCCGCTGGTCGCAGACCGGTCAGGAAAGTCAGGTAGGCGGCAGCATGTGACACCTGGCAGTAAATCTGCCCGCCGCCGGCCACGGCAGGGTCATTATAAGAACCCGTTCGCGGTTCAACGTAGGCCGCCTTCCCGAGACCGTGATGAACAGCGGTTTCCAGGCCCTTGAGGAGACGACCGATGGGGTTCGTCATCAGCGACGAAATCATTTTGATTTCCCCAAGTTCGCCCGCATGAATCAGGCGGCGCGCCTCGATGCCGTGCCGGGTAAAATGCCACGGGCAGCTGATGAGCAGTTGCAGATTTTTTGCCGCCGCCAATGTCACCAACTCCGCGGCCTCTGCAGGAGTGATCGTCATCGGCTTTTCCAACAGGACGTGCAATCCCTTCTCCAAAGCGGCCTTGGCCTGTGCGTAGTGGACATTGGGCGTGCTGCTGACAATGACGGCATCCAGCCCCGGGAGGGCCAGCAACTCGTCCACGCGAGTACAGGCATGTGCGGCTCCAAAGTCCCTGGCAATCCCCTCCGCCTTGTTCCTGTCGCGGCTTTGCACTGCGGACAATTCCGCATCCGCCCGCGATTTGATGGCGGGCAAGTGGGCAAATGTCGCCCAGAATCCCGCCCCGATGACGCCAACGGAGACTTTTTTCATGTCTTATCCCTGGTAGGGGGCCAGCAACTCGCGCCTGAGCTCGACCCCGAAGCCCGGTTTGTCGGGATCAAGAGTGATTTTTCCGTCCACGGGCAATGGTTCCCCTTCGATCAGGGAAAAGATGGGCTGGATGTCGCGTCCTTCGCCCACGGAGATATACTCGGCGTAGGGGGAATTCGTGTTGGCCATGACGAAGTGGTAGTTGTAAACGGACGCGCAGTGAGGGATGACCGGCATGTCATAAGGTTTCGCCATCGCCGCGATGCGCCGCGCGGGAGTGAGCCCTCCGCACCATTGTAATTCGGGTTGGATGACGTCTGTCGCGTTCCTTGAGATGATGTCGTGGCAGGCCTTGTAATGAAATTCCAAGTTGCCGGTGGCCAGCAGAGTGGGCGCGATGCGCTCCCGCAGATACGCGTTCTGCCCGGTGGCCCATCCGTTTTGAAGCGGATCCTCGAACCATTTCACGTCGCAATCGCGAACACGTTCGGCCACGCGAAGGGTGAACTCCACATCCCAGGAGAGGTAGCAATCGACCATGATTTCCATGCCGTCGCCGAGATCGGCCCGGAGTTTTTGGATGATATCCGCCATTTTCCGGATTCCACTTCTCCCGCTTTCCACTCCCCAGGGCGCGGCAATCTTGACGCCGAGAAATCCACAGTCACGCCAGGAATCCACAGAGTCGGGATGGATGGTCACATAGCAGGGAATTGTTTCCTTTGTTTGCCCGCCAATGAATTTGTAAACAGGCAGATTCAAGGCCTTGGCCGTCAAGTCGTGGAGCGCCAGGTCAATGCCGGACATGGCCATGCTGGTCAAACCGCCCAGCCCGTAGGGCAAGGTGGACCGGTTCATCTGGTCCCAGATCAGCTCGATGTTGAAGGGATCCTGTCCGATCAAAAAGCGCTTAAGATGCTGATCGATGATGCTGCACGCGAAGGCTCCCCCACCGTAGTTGGCGCAGAACCCGCTTGCGCCTTCGTCCGTAAAAATCTCGATGACGAAAGGGTCCTGCCCCCCTCCCATCCACAGGGAACGAATACGAGAGTAGGCTGGGTGGACGGACATGGGACAGGCAATGAGCGAGCGGGAAGGCCATCCGCCTCCCCAGTATTGCGACTCGCCGTGGCTCGCGCCACGGGCTCCGGTGTCGCCAGTCACCAAGGTGTAAAGTTTGATATCGGTGATTTTCATAAGTTTTGGCTGAGGATGCTGCTCACATGGAGCCTGCGTTCAGCGAGGTTCCCGAAAACGTGGGTTGAAAGGGGTGGGTCGAAGGGTTCAGTTTTTGATGTGGCCTCCATCACAGGGAGCACTCGAATTTGCCACAAACCATCTTTCGCCACGCGGCACGACTTGCAAAATACACCATTCATCAGGTTTCTGGGAGGACCGCCTCTGATCACGGGTCGATTGCCCGCCCGATATCCGCGACTCATCGCGCTCCGGTGGGAAGAATTCATGAAAAGCAGTCAATTCGCTTTGCCCTTGGACAGCAAGGCGGCTCGCGTGTAGAGAACGATCATTTCCATGCAAAATTCTCTCAGAAACTATTTTCGTTATTTTCCTGGCAGTCCCTCCGCGAGCGTGTGGGGGCTGGAAATATGCGCTGTGGGCCGCACGAGCATTCCACCTCACTCCCCCTATCCTTTGGAAGTTCATCCCAAGGAATGGCATTTCTCCTTTGATCGCGGTCGTGCCATCCATTCATTGGCGCTGATTGCCATCCGGTCTGGGTGCGGTGTTTTCGAATTGGCCAACGAACGGCATGTGATCCGCGAAAATATGGCCTTTGTGCTGCTGCCCGGGGAATGGCATCGCTACCGCCCACGGGTGAAAACCGGATGGGTCGAGGATTGGTTCGTCGTGCGCGGACCCGCCGCAGAGAGATGGATTGCCGCAGGACTTTTCCGAAGGAAAGTTTTCCGGCTTCGGGTTGGCCACAGTTTCTGGCGTCGCTTCGACGAATTGCACCGGGTGTGCAATGGCGAGCAGGCTCCAGCTGAGGGTGTCACCGCCGGACTGGCCACCACTTTGTTGGCTGAAGCGATCGGGGCGCGGAATGCAGCGGCCGGTTATGCCGCAAGGGTCGGCGGGCCGCGCTGGGCGACTGTCTGCCTGGCCCGGGAGATGATTGCCGCAGGACGCAAGGTTTCCACCGTCGCAGTCGAACTGGGGGTGAGTTATCCAACTTTGCACCGCTGGTTTACGGCTTCCACAGGAATGTCTCCGAGCGGTTACGGCGTCCAGGTTCGCCTGAAACAAGCGGAAAACCTCCTGCTTGGCGGCGATCTGAGCGTCAAAGAAATCGCTGCCAGACTGGGCTTCCACTCGGCCTCCCACTTTTCATCGCATTTCAAGAAATACAGCGGCGTTGCGCCGCGATATCTGTCAGGAAACCCGAAAATCAAGGCTGGGTAAGTAGTCAATGTATTTCCCTCCCAAAAGTGCTCCTATCGAAGATTCCTTATGCCAGGCACCCGGCCGCTGTGAAGACTGAAGCTCATCTACAAATGGGCTTTTTGGCAGACAACCAGCCGTCGGCTTTTCTCTTATCGAATTGCTTGTGGTGATCACGGTCATTGGCATATTGGCCGCCCTATTGTTTCCGGCTTTGAAGCCGGTAGTGAATAAAGCGGACAGGGCGCGCGGGGCCGCGATTATGGGAGGAATCGGAAAGGCAATATTCCTCTACACAGTGGATCACGACGGTTATCTACCCGGGCCGCTGACTCCCGGCGTAGGAGTGGTGAGGGGAGCGGGAGAGGCGGGACTCGGGCAGACCTTGGTCAACCGGATCGCAGGATACGCGGGAGGGAAGACCTACCAAGAGGGAGAGATCGTCAAAGAATTTGCCAATCCGGCGGTTTTGAAACGGAGCGGCACGAATTCACTGGCGCACTACTACCTGTATCTCAATCTCCGGGATACCAAGGGTAATTGGACAGGCCCGTGTCCTTGGGGTTATCCCCAGCATGCGACCTGGCCTCAACCGCTTAAAGTGATGCGGATCGAAAATCCAGCCAGCCAGATCGTGATGAAGGACTCCGACAAGAAATTGGTCAACACCGATCGGCCGCCGGGCTGGCCGTCTCCAGGCGGTTTGGACAATCCTGTCTATTGGGATTCCCGCAACGTTCTCTTTTTTGACGGTCACATTGAAATCGAACAAGTGAGCCCGACGACTCCGTGACCAAATCCTCTCTTCCTTTCATGAAATATCAGGCTGCCTTCCTAAGTCTCACCCTCACTTGCCACTTCACGTGTTCCGCCGGCGTGCCGCTTGCCGAAACACGGGGCCGCCCGCAGGCGATTACGTTCACGGTGGAAAACAAATCGGCGATTCCGGCCGTACTGCGTCCGTCCCTGGCCGAGATCAGCTCGATGCGGAAGTGGCCCGCCTCAAGCTGGAAACTCGGCCAGGACCTGATCCTCGCACCCGGCGAGACGCGGCAGGTGAGGCCCGAACCGGCCACGGCGGTTTCTCTCAATCCCGACCGCGTCAAGGCCCGGGGCTTCGACCAGCCCGTCTATCCCCTCACGTGCGGGCTGGACCTGCTTGGCACCAAAAAGGGCCAGTCCTGCGATCTTCTTCTGAGCGACTATGCGGTGGAATACGGCCATGCGGCCAATGGACGGACGGGAAAAATCCTCCTGCCCGAAAATTGTCCCGCCGGAAAACCCGCCGCGCTGGAAATCGCGGCGGCGGGCATCCGTGCCGACGATGTGCTGGATCTCGAATTCCGCCGGAACGACCGCACAATGTGGAGGGCGCGGCTCGATGAGCAACAGAAGACCTTGCTCGCCGCCGGTGGGACCGTCCGGCTCACCACGGAGATCCCCGGGTTCCTGCCCGGCGGAAAATACACGGCGGGTCTCGCGGCGAACGGCTGCCGGCTCGAGGGCACGGAGGCCGGGACGCAGATTGTCAACTCCTCCTCCGAGCTTCCCCGCGCCGAAGTTCGTCCGCTCAAGGGCCGCCAGGCCATCTTTGTTGATGGCAAGCCCCGGCCTTGGATCGGACATGCCAATGATTCTCTCGAACCCGGGGACATTTCGACCTTCGCGCGGGCGGGGACGAATTTCATCGTGGAAACTTCGACCGGCGCGAGCACGGTCATGATGGACGAACCGGTCTGGAACGGCTTCGGCGAACCCGATTTCTCGTCCCTCGACCAGCGTGTCGCCATGATCCTGGCGCAACGCCCCGACGCGCTGCTCGTCATCCGTCCCAACCTGACGATGCCCCCCCCTGTGGGCGCAGCAGAACCCGGGCGAAATCACCCGCCTCCGCGACACCGCGGGCACGGAGGCGGACGTCGAGGTTCACTCGCTCCCGCAGCCCGCCTTCGCGTCGGAAAAATGGCAGGCCGCCCAGGAAGAGCTTCTCCGCAAGCTCGTCCGGCACGTCAAATCGCAGCCGTGGGCGTCGCGGGTCTTCGCCTTCTGGCTCTGCGCGCGTCCGCATGAGTGGTTCTTTAGCGGGACGGAAAAGGAATTCTGGGACTACAGCGAGCCGAGCAAAAAGGCCTTCGCGGAGTGGGAGGGAAAGGGGAAGGAATCGTTTCTAGCCGGAAAAGGCGAAGGCGGGATTCCCGGCCCGGACGCCCGTGAGAGCACGGGTGTGGATTTTCACGGCGGAAGCGAAACGGAAAACCTGACGGCCGCCTACAATCAATTCGAGTCGCATCTCAACGCCGCGGTCGTCAACCGCTTTGCCCGGGCGGTCAAGGAGGAGACCGCCGGGCGCAGCCTCGTCGGGTGCCACTATGGCTGCCTCTTTGTGCTGGCGGATACGATCAGCCAGGGGCGCGGACGCATCATGTCGTCGCTCACGGATGTCCTGGACAGCCCGTACATTGATTTCGTGGCGGGAGTGATTGCGCCGAAGCACTGGGGGTTGAATTCGCACGACATCTATTCGGTGCCGTTCGAGGCGATCGGCCTGCGCGGCAAGCATTACATGCTGAGCAACGACCATACGTTCCATGTGACGCCGGGCGTCGGATTGCCCTGGGGGAACCCCGTCTTCGATCCGGACAATGTCGTCCGGGGCGACCGCTACATGCAGCAGCGCGTCATCGCCAATGCCGCCATTCACGGCGTCTCCCCGCATTGGTTCGGGCTCCGCCCGACCTGGTGGGCCAGCAAGCCGACCGCCGACACCATCGCGGAAATGACCGAAGTCTTCAACCGGGCCGCCGCGCTCGACGCCACCTCGCTCGACGAGGTGGCTCTCGTGGTGGATCACACCGGCTACGACTGGCTTCAGGACAAGGCCCGATTCCTGCGCTCGAATTCCCTCCTTCTCTACCGCACGCTTCAGCGCACCGGCGCGCCCCTCAGCACATGGCTCCTCACGGATATCGACAAGCTGCCCTCCCGCATCAGGATGGTGGTGGTGGGCTTCGCGGATGCGCCGCGGGCGGAAGACCTGGCCAAGCTGCGGAATCTCATCGCGCAGGGAGGCCGCACCATTGCCGTGATCGGACGTCCGGGACTGGTCGATACCCGGACGGGAGACTGGCATCCCGAGGCGCCGGCGGAACTGCTGGGGTTGCCCATCCGCCTGAGCGAGGATCGGGAGAAGGCGGCCCTGGTGGCCGGGCCGGAGCAGAAGGGAATCGCGGATCGTTACCGGGAAGCGAACTATGGCAGCCCGGATCCCTGGGTGGGAATGGGTTTGCCAAAGGAGGGCTTTTTGTCGGACCGGGACTTGTCTCCCGTTCCTCGGGCGGTGGTTGATGGCCCCTCGAAACTGCAATTTGAAAACGGGGAGGGGGCCTTTGCCGAGCGTCCCCTGGACGGGGGTGGACGGTTGCTCTGGTGTTCCGTTCCTCCCCTCAACAGCGCCATCTGGCGGCATTGGCTGGAGGAAGCCGGGGTGCACTTTTACGCGCCGCTCAATTATTTCGTCCATGCCGGGAAAGAACTGGTGAGCATCACCGCGCCGGAGACCGGCAAGGCGGTCATCCGTTTTCCGGAAGCCGTGCGGGTGAAGGATCTTTTCGATGCCTCGGCCACCGGCGCAACCGGGGTGCTGGCCGGGAGCGCGGCCCGGTATTTGCAGGCCCGGGGCGCAAGAGTGGTTTATCTGGGAAGATCGGAAGAAAAGGTGGCGCGCGCACTCGAAGAGGCCAGGCGCATTTCCCCGGATTGCGAGGGGGCGGTGGCCGACGTGCTGGATCGTGCCGCGCTCGAAACGGCCCGGGACGAGTTGCTTCGGCGCACCGGGCGGATTGACGTTTTGATCAATGGCGCGGGCGGCCACGTCCCAAAGTCCAACGTCACCCCCTCCGAGGCCGTTGACGCAGTGGATATCGGAGCGTTTGACGAAGTGATCCGCCTGAATCTCCAGGGCACCGTGCTTCCGTCGCTCGTCTTTGCCAAAGTCTTCCGGCAGCAAAGCGCGGGGACGGTGGTCAATTTTTCGTCGATGGCTGCGACCCTGGCCATCACGCGGGCGCTCGGGTATTCCGCCGCCAAGGCGGGTGTGGAAAATTTCACCCGCTGGCTGGCCGTGGAGCTTGCCTTGAAATACGGCGAGGGCCTCCGGGTGAATGCGGTCGCGCCGGGGTTCTTTGTGACCGCGCAAAATCGTTCGCTGCTGCTGGGCGGGGACGGTCTCCCGACTCCGCGGGGACGGCAGGTGATCTCCCGGACACCGTTCGGGCGATTCGGCCATCCGGAGGAATTGCACGGCGCCATCCATTATCTCATCAGCGACGCCTCGCGCTTTGTGACCGGAACGGTCCTGCCGGTCGATGGCGGTTTTCTGGCTTATTCCGGAGTATGAGCGCGATGTCTCAAAAGGCCCGGCGGCTGCCGTTGATGCGGGAAGGCTTTCGCTGGTTTGGCCCGGAGGATTCCGTCAGCCTGCGGATCATCCGGCGCATGGGCTTTGCTTTTGCACCGGATCATTCAGCGTCCGTTCGGATAATGACGTCGCGGCCATGGCGCGGGAGTTTGCCTCCCGGATTCACGCCGCGCATTTGCGCAGTACGGAGCCCTGCCCGGACGGAGGCTTTATCGAGGCCAATCACCTGGAAGGTTCGGTGAATATGCCCGCGGTCGTGGAGGCGCTGTTGCGGGAACAGGCCCGGAGGGAACAGGAGGGCGGGGCGGACGGACGCATTCCCTTTCGCCCCGATCACGGGCATGTGATGCTCGACGATTTGAACAAGCCTCCCTCCTCCACTCCGGGTTATTCGTGCCTGGGCCGGATGCGCGGTCTCGCCGAGCTGCGCGGCCTGCAACTCGGGTGCGCCCATGCGGGGAAATTTCGCTTGAATTCAGAATTATGACTGCACCGTCCACGCTCTATGCCCGCAACGCCAGGACCAGGCGCCTGGACCCGGAATTGTTTCGCAATCCCGCCGCCGAATATCGCGCAACGCCTTTTTGGAGTTGGAACAACCGCCTGGACCCAGATCAGCTCAAGCGGCAGATCGGATATTTCCAGGCGATGGGAATGGGCGGTTTCCATATCCACGCTCGCACCGGACTGGAGACGCCCTATCTGGGAGAAGAGTTCATGGGAGTGGTCCGGGCTTGCACGGAGGAGGCGGCCAGGCGGGGCCTGTTGGCTTGGCTGTATGACGAAGACCGCTGGCCATCGGGCTACGGCGGAGGACTGGTGACGCGGGAGCCAAGATTCCGCGCCAGGCATCTTCTGTTCACCTGCCGCCCGTATGGCCACGGCGCGGTGCCGCCCGCGAATCGAAGCCGGGCCATGGCCGGGCGCATGGAAAACGGGCGATTGATCGGCCGCTACGAGGTCGTGCTCGAAGAAGGGCGCCTGGCCAACTACCGTTTCCTGCGCGACGGCGCGACGGCTTCCGGGCGCGTCCGCGTGTGGTTTGCCTACTTGGAAACGGCGGAGCCGACCGACTGGTTCAATCATCAAACATATGTGGATACGCTGAATCCCGAAGCGACGCGGCGGTTCATTGAAGTGACCCACGAACGCTATGCGAAGGCGGTGGGGGAGCACTTTGGGAAAACAATCCCCGCCATCTTCACGGATGAGCCGCAGTTTCCGACGAAGACCTTTTTCCAGTCGCCGCACAGCGGGAACGACATATTTTTTCCCTTCACGTCCGACCTTTTGGAAACCTACGCCGAAGCCTATGGGCAGCGGCTGGAGGAATCCCTTCCCGAACTGTTCTGGGAGTTGCCCGAAGGACGCGCCTCGGTGGCGCGTTACCGTTATCATGACCATGTTTGCGAGCGGTTTGCCTCCGCTTATGCTGATGTGTTGGGCAAATGGTGCGAGGAACACGGCCTCGCGCTCACCGGACACATGATGGAGGAACCGAGCCTGCACTCGCAGGCCGGGTCGCTGGGCGAGGCCATGAGGTCATATCGCGCATTCCAACTGCCCGGCATCGACATGCTTTGCGACCGGCGGGAATATACCACCGCCAAACAGGCGCAAAGCGCGGCGCGCCAATACGGGCGGCAGGGCGTGCTGAGCGAACTCTACGGCGTCACCGGATGGGACTTTGATTTTGCCGGGCACAACGCGGAGCCTTCGGAGGCCCCGGCCCGGCTGGCTGCCCATTGCGCGCATGCCGCCTTCACCCGGACAGCGATTTTGCAGGAGCTGGAGCCTTTTCGTGAAGTGGGCGTGTGTTTGGAATCCGGCGAGCCTGCCGATACGCTTCTCAGCCAGTTGCGCCTCGAGGGGGAGGAGCGCTTTTTGTTTTTATGCTATACGGATCGGGTGGGAGCGCGCGGCGGGACCGCCATCATGGTGCGCGGCGACTGGAGCATGACGAAGATGGATACCCTTGCCGGCGGCATGAACGCGCTGGCTGCCGAATATCGGGACGGCTGGACGCGGCTTCGCCACGACTTTTCCGCCTGTGGAAGTTTGCTGTTGCGCCTGGAACCCGGGAGGCGTTCGGAAGGTGCTCCTTACATTGCGGGAAGCTTCCGGGAAACCGCCCGGCTTCAAGATCCGATTCCGGTAAGTCTTTCCGAGCCCAACGTTCTGCTGCTCGACCAGGCGCAATGGCGGATCGATAGGGGTGCCTGGCAGCCGCTTGAGGAAATGCTCAGGCTGGACAATCTGGTCCGCCGGGCCCTGCAACTGCCCGACCGCATAGGAGCAATTCCCCAGCCGTGGACGGACACCGAACCGGCACCCGTCCTGGCCAACGTGGAACTGCGGTTTCGCATCACCAGCGACATCGCCGTCGAGGCTCCCCTGCTCGCTCTCGAAAAGGCCTCCTCTGCAATAATCGCTCTGAACGGGAAGCGGATTTCCAGCGAAACGGCCGGATGGTGGGTTGATGAGGCCATTCAAACTGTCAAACTACCGCGTCTGGCTTTTCCTCCATTTGAAGTCGATCTCGGGAGCCCTGGCGCGGATAACCACATGCTGGAGATAACAGCCTTCGGCAACCGCTCCAACGCCTTTGGCCCCGTTCATGCCTGCGCCGCCCCGCGCGTCTGGCAAACGAGCGAGGGAGTCGCCTTCGCGGAAGTTCATGGCTCCGTGCTGGCCTGCCCTGCATCGCGCGTCTGGCAAACCCCCGGCTCCTACCGCACGGCAGGAGAAAATTGGTCTTACGAATACCGTCTCATGCCCATGGGGATCCTCTGTGCTCCCATGATGAGTCTTCAATCCTGAACCCCGGCCTCATATGCGCTCAATTCTTTCAAAATCGGTAACTGCTCAGGGGGCATCCTGAAGCAGGATGCCCCCTGAGCAGTTACCACTTTTCTATCTTTCGGAACCGCTGGCGATATGGGTGCATGACAAAAAAGAGGGTTTGGCAAATTCCCCCCTTTTTTTCCGTGAAAGTGTAGTATCTAATTCCAGCAATGCACTGCCGAGCTTCTCGCCCTGGGCGAAGCTTTGAGCGACCGCGCCACCGAAGATCCCGAAGCGAAAAAAAAACGCCTGCCAACAAGCCGAAGCCCAGAACGAGATCGACAGGCTGATGGCCTCCTTGCAAAAGGCGCAGGATCGGGGAGAGAGCGACTTGGAGGCGCGGGAGGAGGCCATCCGCAACGCCGTCCTGCGCTACGGGGCCAGCCTCCTCGAAGGGTTGCTGGCCGATGCGGGATGCGGGCGCCGCAAGCAACCCCTTCTCGGCGCCGATGGACATCCCATGCACAGCATCGGCGTGCGAACCAAAACCCTCACCACCCTGCTCGGCAAGGTCCCCTTGCGCCGCTCGGTCTTCGAGGATGCCAAAGGATGCCACACGCGCATCCCCCTGGATGAAAACCTCGGCGTGGAAGGCACTTGCTTCTCCCCGGGAGTGCGCCGTTTCATGGCCCGGGCCGGAAGCCGCTCCTCTTTCGCCGACGCCAGCGAAGATCTCGCCGTCTACGCCCGTCTTGAGGCCACCGCCAAACAGGTCCAGCGTGTGGCCGAAGACGCCGGCCGCTCGGTGGAGGACTGGATCAGCCGCCAAGTTCCCGCAGATAACCCGGAGGATGTCCCTGCGCCGGTTCCGATCCTCTACGTCAGCTTCGATGGCACCGGGATCCCCATGCGCAAGGATGAACTCTTCGCCACCAAAGGCAAGGCGGACGCCAGCGCAGCGCGTTCGCCCTCATCCTCCTGGGCGACGACTACCTGCTCGGCTCCCTGCGCCTCTCCGTCCAGCGAGCCCTGTTCTCCGCTCTCCGGTCGCCTCCCGGCCACACATTCGACTTGCCCTACCATACGACTGTCCCGCTCTCGCGGGACTGGTGCTCTATTGGGCGCTTCGTTCGATTTTCTGACCAGCGGTCTCAAGGCTTTCGCCCACTTTGTAAACGGCGTGATCGACAGCGGCCCCGGCGCGCTGCGCGGGACCTCCCGGACCGGAGCAACCGACGAGGAGAGCGAGGGCTGTGAAAATAAAAAAAGTGGTTTTCATGACGGCGCGGTTACTTTTTGCAAACCGACCATAGCCCAATCCGGTAATGCGGGCAAGCTGATGGAGAGCAAATCCGGCGCGCGAGACGACCGGCGGCACCACTCCGCATTACCGATGCCCAGAAACCGTTTTTTGTTTGTGGGGAACATGGATTCAGCCGTGCATCATTTTGTCGGGCATCCGCATATCAACCTTCCCCACCGGTGACGTCGGCATC
Organism: Terrimicrobiaceae bacterium; assembly: GCA_041674265.1. GTDB lineage: Bacteria > Verrucomicrobiota > Verrucomicrobiia > Chthoniobacterales > Terrimicrobiaceae > QYQL01. Next base: position 33,605 of record JBAYWC010000005.1, on the reverse strand, counting down.
GGCCAGGCGGTTCGACGTGCAGGTGCCGCGCTTGGAGCTCTTGATGAAATCGAAGAATTCGCGGGCTTCCGCCCCCCATCCGCTTTTTTCCGCTTCCTGGAGGGCGTCGCGCACCCGGAGCCCGCTCCGGTAGACCAGCTTGAAGGCCCGTTTGATCTCCATCCGGGAGGGGGCGTCGATTCCTCCCCTCCTCAACCCGATCACGTTGATCCCCACAAGCAGGTTGCGGAAATTTGCCGTCACGAAGGGCGGGATGTCTTTGTTGAAACTCGAGCTGCCCGCGATCATCGCCCGGCGGCCGATGCGCAGGAACTGGTGAAAAACACTTCCTCCGCCGAGAACCGCCGCCTCCCCGACCTCCACGTAACCCGCCAGCAGGCAGTTGTTGGTGATGATGACATTGTCCGCAATCGAGACATTGTGCCCGAGATGGGCGCCGACCATCAGGAAACACCCGTTGCCCACGGTGGTTGCGGTCCCTTCTTTCGTTCCCCGGTGGACGGTCACGTATTCGCGGAAGCGGTTGTTGTCTCCGATTCTGACCTCGCTGGAGATCTCCGGCTTGTGCGCAAAATCCTGCGGGGAGGCTCCGATGACCGTCCCGTAGCCGACAAAATTTCCCGCACCCATCGTCACCTTGTTCTCGAGGACGGCATGCGCCTGGACCACGCAGCCGGGCCCCAGGGTCACGTCTCCGCCAATGATGGCGTGAGGTCCGACCTCCACGTTCTCCCCGAGCCGGGCGGACGACGCGACAATGGCAGTGGGATGGATTTTCATAGAAGGCCGGCGTCGCGGAAGCTGAAGTATGGCTGCCGTCCGCCATCGGACGATCCCAAAATCATGTGATCCATCAGATTGATTTGCAACATCGACGCCGCTTCCCGGAGAGCGGATGTCAGCCGCCGGTCCGCGGCGCTGGGCTGCGGGTCTCCGCTCGGATGGTTGTGGACCAGCACCAGCGAGTAGGCGCTGTGGATGATGGCCGGGCGAAAGATTTCCCGCGGGTGGGCGACACACTCGTTGATCGAGCCCAGCGCGACCTCCTCCACCAGCACCAGGCGCAGCTTGGTATCCAACAGGATCACCCGCAAAGACTCCCGGCGCAGGGACAAAAACTCCTGGCCGAAGACCTCGAAGATCCTCGCGGGCGAGTCGAGCAGCGGGCGTTCCTCCCGGTTGCGGGCCAGGCGCTTCCCGATCTCGAACGCCGCCGCAAGCTCGATCGATTTCGCTTTTCCGATCCCGGAAACTTTTTTCCGGATCGCGAGCGCCGTGTCGCGGGAGAGGGAAACCAGCCCGCCGCTGGATCGCAGGAGTTCCGAGGCCATCGAAAGCGCGTTCCTTCCGGGCCTGCCGGTGCGGATGAAGATCGCCAGGAGCTCGGCATCGGTCAGGGCCTCGATGCCATGCCGGTCGGCTTTTTCCCTCGGGCGCTCCGAGGCGGGCATTTCCAAGATGCGGGTCGTCGGCACGCCTAGAATCGCCCGAGCAAAGCGTTCAGATGCGCGGCGATGGCCCTGAGTCCCCGCGCGTATTTGTTGTCATGGACCGTGTCCAATTGGGAAAGCGCCTCGCCGATGAGACGGAAGGCAACGCCCTTGGCCGCCTCCAAAGCCCCGGCGCTGCCAAGCATCGCCACAAGAAGCTCCGCGTCCACCTTGTCTTCCTTCAAAAGCAGGTCGCGGATCGTGGCCACATCCTTTCCGGATTGAAGCATCAGCAGAACCGGCAGGGTGAATTTCCCTTTGCGCAAATCCGTCCCGAGGGTCTTTCCGGTCTCCTCCTCGCTGCCGGCCAGATCCAGGATGTCATCGTAGATCTGGTAGGCCACGCCCAGCTTGGTCCCAAAGCATTTGAGGGAGCCGATCACCGGCGGGCTCGCCTCGCTGATGAACGCCCCCAGCTCGCATGCGGCCGAAAAGAGCGCCGCGGTTTTCATCTCGATGATCCGGTAATAGTCGGCGGTCGAAAGCTTCAAATCAAACCGGCGCTGGGTCTGGACGATCTCCCCGGAGCAAACCTCCGCCGCGGCATCGGCGATCCGCCTGCAGATGTCGCTGTTGCTGAAATTGGTGGAAAGCCGCAGGGCGTGCGCAAAAAGGCAGTCGCCCAGAAGCACGGTGATGGCATTCCCCCACTTGGCATTCGCGGACGGCTGGTCGCGCCGCAGTTCCGCCCCATCCATGATGTCATCGTGGACGAGGGTCGCGATGTGGATCAACTCGAGAATAACGGCCAGATCGACATGGCTGGCCGTTATCTTTCCGGTCGCGCCCGCGGAAAGCAGCGCCAATGCCGGACGGAGCCGCTTGCCGCCCGCTTCGCACACATACGAAACATATCCCTCGACCGCCGGATCGAAGGCTTTCGCCTGGGTTCTGATGCGTTCCTCAACCGTATAAAGGTGGGGATTGATGAGCTCGAAGGCCTGGCTGAATGAGATCGGTGCGGCGGATAGCATGGTCGGAAGGCTGGAATATCAGATGGAATCCGCCTTCCATGCAAGGATGCGTCGGATGAGGAAAAAAGGAAGGGCCAGGGCGACCCCCACCGCGGCGGCAAGAAGCGGGCCGGGGATCACCCGCGCGCGATCTCCCGCGACAGCCTTCAAGCCTGCAGCCACGGCTTCCTGCGCCGTGACCACGAATGCCGGAAACGTCTCGAAATGGGACGCCGTGTCCTGTTCGCCATCACGGGTCGCGACCCCGAAAAACTCGGTGGGCACCGGGCCCGGGCAGAGGGCCGTGACGGTGATGCCCTTCGGGCGGAGTTCGAGGGCCAGAGCCTCGGAAAAGCTCGTCACGTAGGCTTTCGTCGCCGAATAGACCGCCATCCGCGGAAGCGGGAAAAACCCGGCCACGCTGCTGACATTCAACACCGCCGCCCTTCCCCCGCGCAACATCGACGGGACCAGCAGATACGTCAGGTGGGTCAGCGCCGCGATATTCACATCCAGCATCGCCCTGACCCGGTTCCAGTCGCTGGCGCCAAACTTCCCGTGATCGCCCAGCCCCGCGTTGTTGACGAGAAAATCCACCGCGATCTTTTCGTTTTTCAGCCAGTCCGCGAGCGCCTCCCTCTTCTCCTCGATGCCGAGGTCCGCGCAGTAGATCCTGACATCCAACCCCGGATGGATTCCCCGCAGCTCCCGCGCCAGTTCTTCCAGCCGGTCGTTCCTGCGCGCCACCAGGACGAGCCCCCTGGCATACGGACCGAGCTGACGGGCAAATTCCGCTCCCAGCCCCGACGAGGCTCCGGTGATCAGTGCTGTGCATCCCTCGAAATATCTCATACACGTGAATCTCAATGATTGTTCGGAACCTATCCAGCCAAAAACCATTCACAACCGCCGATGGCTCCCGGATCCGCAGCATCCTGGACCGGGCAAACGCGCCTGTCAAAAGCCAGAGTCTCGCCGAGGCCGTGGTCCCGTCCGGCTCCTCCACCCTCCGCCACCACCACCGGGCCACCGAGGAATTCTATTTCATCCTGGAAGGAAGCGGGAGCATGGAAATCGATGGGACGCTTCAGGAGGTCGGCCCCGGCGACGCCATTTTGATTCCTTCCGGAGCCTGGCACCAGATCACCGCGAAACAAGACCTCCGCTTCCTCTGCTGCTGTGCCCCGCCCTACAGCGACGACGACACGTTCTTTTAGCGCGTATTTTCAAATGAGCCGACGCGCCTCAGGGTCGGCGGTAGAACCGGAGGGCCTCGATGGGCGCGCCGAATTCCTCAAGCGGATACACGCCCTTGCTCCCGCCGCTGCCGGGATCGCGCACGAGGTAATCCCACCCTCGCTTTCCGCAGACAACCATGAAATGGGTCACTCCTCCCGGATAACGGAGACGAACGATGACCGGGTTTCCCTGCAGCAGGTTGAAATCGATGAGAAAATACGAAGCCTTGTCCTCGTAGTGCGGGAGAAGCCTGGAAGGGAATGCCGGATCCACTTCCGCCGCCTTCTCCCAGTAGAGCCACCCTTGGGGAGTATACCCCCCCTTCGTCGCACTCAAAAATGCGTTGAGCCGGCCGGGGTCGGTATCAATGCCGTATCCGGCGAGAACCATTGCGGCGGAGGTCACCGCGCATCCGACAGCAGAAAGCGGCTCGCCGGTTGGCCCGAGTTTCTCCTCTCCCCATCCCGGATCGGCTTGAAGAAAATACGGGCCGGGGATCAGGATTTCACCGGGAATGAACACCCCGCCGGAGGGAGAGAGCGGGCGTTTTTCCATCCAGCCCGCGATCCACAAAGCCGTCCCGGCGCAAACAACGAGAACGACCAGCAGCGAAAGGGAAAAAATGCGTCTTGCGAACATGGGGAAACGAACGTTGTTGTCGGGGTGATGATGCGATCTCTGACTTTCCTGCTTGCGGCCACGCTCGCCGCACACGCCGGCAATTTCAATGATGTTGTGCTGCGGCAGATCCAGGCGATGCCGGAAGGCGGAGGATATGCCACGACCAGCTCGGCCCACGCCGCGCTGTCCTCCGCCGCGCGCATCGAGTCGGGAAATGTCCGAATCCAGGCCAACAGAGCCGTTCCGAGCTACTGCTCGGGTGCAACCTATCTGGTTTTCCTGAAGGTTCTCGGAGAGTTGCAGCGCCGCGGGCAGCTTCGAATCGGGGGGGCCGAGTGGACCGCTCTGTTCCCTTTGAAGTTGGCCGATGGCGAGGGAATTTGGGGGCGATGGAATGCCAATGGCCCCGGAACTCCCCGGCTCTTCTTCGAACTCGACCTGGGCAGGAACTTCACCTCGTTCGACGAGGCCAGACCGGGGGACTTTCTCAAGATTTTCTGGACCGATGCCGTGGGGCAACATGAACGCGGCCACTCGGTCGTCTATCTCGGTTCGGAAACCAAGGGCGGCGTCGAACACGTCCGGTTCTGGTCGAGCAACAAACCCGGCGGCTACGGGGAAAAATCGGTTCCCCGTTCCAAGATCGCCCGCGCCATATTCTCCCGGCTGGAAAAGCCCCGGAACATTTCGCGCCGGTCCCTCATCCCGGCCCGGGACGCCTACCTCGCGGGCCTGCTGACAAAAAATTCCAGTTTCGCCGAAGCCGGTCGGATGTGCGGAATCCGGTGATCGGAAATCTCCCGAGACCTGGGCGGGGCAGGGATTTGCAGCCTGCCAGAGCCCGTGTGGCTTGCCTCAGGGAAGCACACGCGGGCATGCCCCTCTTTTGACACCGGTCATGCTTCCATGCATGTCGGACCGTTTCCTGCTGGTCAAAATCCGGTGCTATGGTAGGAGCAACTGCCGACCATTTTGGGGAGCACAAGAAACATTTACAAAAATTATGAGTGAAAAGAAAAAATTCCGGGCCGGCGTTCTGTTCGGCGATGAGGTGAAGGAAGTGCTGGACTATGCGAAGGCGAACGAATTCGCCCTGCCCGCCGTGAACTGCATCGGGACGAACTCGGTGAATGCCTCGCTCGCAGCGGGCCGCGAGGTGAACTCCCCGATGATGATCCAGTATTCGAATGGCGGAGCCCAATTTTTCATCGGCAAGGGAGTCAGCAAGGAAAACCAGATCGGACCGATTCTCGGCGGCATCGCCGGCGCGCAATACGCGGACGCCGCCGCCAAGGCTTACGGGGTCCCGCTCATTCTGAACACCGACCATTGCGCGAAAAAACTTCTGCCCTGGATGGATGGCATGCTGGCCGCCAGCGAGGAGCAATTCGCCAGGACCGGCGCGCCGCTTTACAGCTCGCACATGCTGGATCTTTCGGAAGAGCCGATCGCGGAAAACATCGAAATCTGCTCGAAATATCTGGCCCGCATGAGCAAGATCGGCATCACGCTCGAAATCGAACTCGGTGTCACCGGCGGTGAAGAAGACGGCGTGGACAATTCCGGCGTCGATGAATCCCGACTCTACACGCAGCCCGAGGAAGTCGCCCTCGCCTACGAAGCCCTCGGAAAAATCAGCCCGAACTTCACGATCGCCGCGGCCTTCGGAAACGTCCACGGGGTTTACAAACCCGGCAACGTCAAGCTGAAGCCGGTCATTTTGAAAAATTCGCAGGATTTCATCGCGAAAAAATTCGGCACCGCCCCGAAACCGGTCAACTTCGTCTTCCACGGCGGATCCGGTTCCTCGCGCGAGGAAATCCGCGAGGCGCTCAGCTACGGCGCCGTCAAGATGAATCTCGATACCGACATGCAATGGGCGTTCTGGGACGGGGTTCGCGCCTACGAGGCAAAGAACCACGACTATCTCCAGGGCCAGATCGGCAACCCGACCGGCCCGGATGCCCCGAACAAAAAGTATTACGATCCCCGGCTCTGGCTCGGCGCCGGTGAAGCCGCATTCACCAAGCGCCTCATCACCTCGTTCGAGGACCTGAACTGCATCGGACGCAACGCGGCGTAACCGCGAAAACAACCTTGGAGGGACCGGCGCCGTCCGGTCCGTCTTTATCCCCGGGCGGTATCGCCCGGGGCGAATCGCTCGTGCCGCACGGCGGACTGGGGCTGTGATTTCCCGCTGGTTCACGTCCGGGAATCGGGTAGATTCGCGGTTTTGCAAATGAAAGAACGCAAAACGAACGCGCGCATCAGGGCCTTGGCGGAAGAGGCGGCCACAGGCAAAGCGGCGGACTTGATTGCCGACCTGCTCGAGACCTCGCTCAAACTGGGGGAAGACGGCGCCAGCATCGCCGAGCTCAAACTCATCAGCCGGTCGCTGCGGGAAATGCGTTACGCGGCGCGCGTGTTTTCCAAGTATCAGGGCATCCGCAAAGCCGCTGTCTTCGGGAGCGCCCGCACGAAGCCGGAGGAGGAGGAATACAAACTCGCGAAATCCTTCGCGCAAAAAATCGTGGCGCGGAATTTCATGGTGATCACCGGCGGCGGCGACGGGATCATGGGGGCCGCCCAGGAGGGGGCGGGCGCGGAAAAAAGTTTCGGCCTCAACATCCGGCTTCCGTTCGAGCAACGCGCCAATGAGACGATCCACGGCGATCCCAAGCTCATCAACTTCAATTATTTTTTCACCAGGAAGCTGAATTTCGCGAAGGAAACCCACGCATTCGTCCTGTTGCCGGGCGGATTCGGGACCCACGACGAGGGGTGCGAAATTCTGACCCTCATGCAAACCGGCAAGATGCCGATCGTGCCGGTGATCATGCTCGACCGCCAGAACGGCCACTACTGGGAAACCTGGCGGCGCTTCATCGTGAACGACCTCCTCGCGCACGGACTCGTCTCGCCGACCGATTTTCACCTGTTCCACATCACCCACGACCCGGATGAGGCGGTGGACATCATCACCGGGTTCTACAAGAACTTCCAATCCTACCGTTGGGTGCGCGAGAAGATGGTCATCCGGATCGAGAGGCAGCTCACGCCGGAGGCGATCGGGGACCTCAACGAGCGGTTCGACAGCATGCTCGCCGCCGACCGGATCGTCCAGACGACGCCTCTCCCGGAGGAACGCGACGAACACCAGCTCGCCCGGCTCCCGCGCATCGTGCTCACGCCGGACAAACACGATTTCGGCTCGATCCGCCTGTTGCTCGATGCCATCAACAAAGCGGAGACGCGGCCATGAACCGCCGGGGGATTCCTGCCGGTTTGTCGTTTCATCTCACATGAACTACCGTGATTTTGAAGATCTGCTGGGGGAATTCCGCCGGCGCGATGTGCCGGCGCTCCCCGGATCCTTTCCGTCGGATATCCTGCGGGAAATCCGCCGGCGGACCGCCGCGGGCCGCGAGGCCGGCTGGTTGCCGTTGCTTCTCTCCTTGTTCCGGCCAAGCCTGCTGGCTGCCGGCCTGAGTGTGGCCATCGCGGTGGGCGTGGTGATGCCGGGGATCGTCCGCCCCGCGGATCGCTCGCCGGTCGCCTCCGGTCCCGACCTGAACGTTTTCTCGACGGACTCCCCCTACTTTCCCTCCGGGCTTCTCGCAAAAACCCGATGAAAAAAACCCCTTCCGTCCTGTTGTTTTTGTTGGTGGTGTCCGTGGTGGCGGCAATCGCCTCGTGCCTTTCCCTCATGCTTTACAGCAAGATGAATGGCGCCCCGAGCCCCAATACCCATGAGTGGGTTCACACGCAATTGGGCCTGACGCCGGAACAGAAAAAGGCCCTGGCGCCCATCGAGAAGATCTACGGGGAGAAACGGGGCGCCCTGGAACACCAGATGCTGCTGGCCAACCGCGAACTGGCGGAGGCGATCCTCGCGGACGGAAAAGATTCCGAGCGGGTCCATGCCGCCATCGAAAAGATTCATGACAGGATGGGAGAATTGCAAAAGGTCACCATCGGCCACGTTTTCGAGATGAGAAAAGTGCTGTCGCCCGGGCAATACAGGAAGTTGTTGGATCGCACCGCCCATGCGCTTTACAACCTCGACTCCCAGCATGGAGGAGAATGACGGGGCCGGGGATTGGGATCTTGCCCGACGGGCGGGCGGTGGAGACGAACATGCCTACGCCGTCTTGATCGAACGCCACAAAGGGCCGATTCATGGCTTCATTTTCCGCTCGGTCGGAGAGGAGGAGACAGCCAAAGACCTGACCCAGGAAGTGTTCGTCAAAGCGTGGTTCGCGCTCGGTCGTGTCCAGGAACGCGCCCGCTTCTCGACATGGCTTTTCCAAATTGCGGCCAATCTCTGCCGCGACCATGCCAAGTCGAAAGCCACACGCAATGCCCGCATGACGAATTCCATGGTCCGCGAAAAGGACGATGGGAGCGCGGAAGAAAGGGATTTCGCTCATCCGGCCCCGTCTCCGGACAGCCAGGTCCGGCTGAATGAGACGATGGCGGCCCTCCAGCGCGCCATAACCGCCCTCCCTGTTGAACTGCGCGAGGTTTTCATCCTGGGAGCCATCGACCAACTCCCCCACAAGGAAATTTCCTCCCGTCTCGGCATTTCGCCCAAGGCGGTCGAGGCGCGCATCTACCGGGCGAGGAAAGTCCTCGTCGAGCGGCTCGCCGGCGAAGGCATCGTGGCGTCGTGAGTTGCGCCGCTGCCCGTCCGGCGCCGGCCAGCCTCATTGTTCTACCGGAGGAACTTTTCGGAGCCGTCAAAAATTCATCCGACACCGTCACCAGCGCGGGGACGCCCGCTCCCCTCTGGACTCTGCACCTTTCGGCGATGCGCCCAATAATCACGCCCTGATGCGATCCGGCTTGCGCAGGCGGGCCGTAATTTGGGATGGATGGTATGCACATGAATGTCCGTCTCCTGGCACCCGAGCTTCGACCGATTGCGGAGAAAGTCCGCTCCGGCGATCGAATTTCCAATGAGGACGCGATGACCCTCTATGCCAGCCGGGATCTCAACGGGATCGGCCAGATTGCGAATGTGGTGCGGGAGAGGATCAACGGCAACGTGGCCACGTTCATCCACAACCGCTACATCAATTACTCGAATGTCTGCCTGCTCTCCTGCCAATTCTGCGCATTCGGGGCGAAGAGGCGCGACGAACACGCCTTTGAAATGGCGGTCCCGGAGATCGTCGCCTCCGTTCGGGAGGCCATGAAACTGGGGATCACGGAGATCCACATGGTGGGCGGCCTGCATCCGACCCTTCCGCGGGAGTGGTATTTGGATTTGCTCCGCGATCTCCGGGTGCTGGATCCGGCGCTGGTCATCAAGGCCTTCACGGCGGTGGAGATCCGGCACCTGGCCGACCGGGTTTTCAAAATGCCACTGCGCGAAACGCTCGTCCTTTTGAAGGAAAACGGCCTCGGCGCGATCACCGGGGGCGGAGCGGAAATTTTCGCGCAGGAAATCCGCGACAAGATCTGCAAGGGCAAAGAGACAGCCGGAGAATGGGCGGAAGTCCACCGCGTCTGGCACCAGCTCGGCGGACGGAGCACCTGCACCATGCTCTACGGGCACATTGAAACGGACGCCCACCGGGTGGACCACCTGCGGCGGCTGCGCGAACTGCAGGACGAGACCGGGGGGTTCACGGGCTTCATTCCCTTTGCCTTCGAACCGGACGGCGCCCGCCCGGCCCTCAAGGGCATCCCCCACGCAACGGCGCACGAAGAACTGAGAAACCTGGCCATCAGCCGGATCTACCTCGACAACATCGAGCACATCACCGGTTACTGGATCAGCCTCGGACTTCCGCTCACACAGGTGTCCCTGAACTTCGGGGTCGACGATCTCCACGGCACGATCATCGAGGAGAAAATTTTCCATATGGCCGGCGCCCTGACCCCGCAGCAACAGACGATCGCCAACCTGGAAAAAGCCATCCGCGAAGCGGGACGGATTCCGATGCAGCGGGACAGTTTTTACAGGCGGATCGCCGGCGCACAAACCGCCGGACTTGCCGCGTGAGGGCTCCGCGTCTCGGCAGCGTTCCCTATTTGAACGCCCGCCCGCTCATTCATGGGCTCGAAGCCACGCTGGAAGTTCCGGCGGTTTTGTCGCGGCGATTCCGCGCGGGCGACTTCGACGCGGCGCTCCTGCCGGTCTACGAGACGCTGCGCCTGCCGGATCCGCGGATCGTGGACGGTTTTGGGATCTGCTCGGTGGGAGCGGTTCACAGCGTCATCGTCGCCCATCGTCGTCCCTTGGGGCAGACGCCTGAGATCGTGTCGGACCCATCGTCGAGAACGTCGGTTCACCTGCTTCAAATCCTGCTCTCGGACCACTTGAAAATTCCCATTCGCCTGGTCGAAAAATCGGATGACCCGCAGGCGGCCCGCCTGATCATCGGCGATCCCGCAATCCGCTTCCAGGAGCACATGGATCCGGCCTGGCAAATCTTCGATCTTGGCCGTTCCTGGCACGAGTGGACGGGACTGCCGTTCGTCTTTGCCGCATGGACACTGGCGGAGAGCGCCCCGCCCGGCACCGCCGACCTTCTCAGACAGGCCGCCTGCCGCGGCCTCGTCGCCCGTCCGGCCATCGCGGCCAACGAACCCGACCCGGTCGCCGCGTTCGACTACCTCACGCATTCGATCCATTACCCGATCGGTGATCCGGAGCGGGAGGGGATTCTGGAATTTCGGAGCGCGCTGATCTCCTCCGGGATGCTCGATCCGGCCACTCCGCCTCCGACATTTGTCTGACTGTGATTTTTCACGCGTTTGCCCGACGATATTCCTGATTGCCATTCCCCCGGATCTTGATTGAAATCGGCCGATCCCATGGGGCAAAAATCTGAAAAGCCAACACTCGAGTCCGCGATGCAGCGGATCACCGAGATCGTCTCGGAGATGGAAGCGGGCAGCCTGCCTCTGGAAACACTGATCATCCGCTACGAGGAAGGGGTCGGATTGGTGAAGCTCTGCCAGGAGAAGCTGGATGCGGCCGAGAAGAAGATCCAGATCATCTCGCGCGATGCGCGGGGAACCGTGGAATTGAAAGACTTCGAGGAGCAGGATGCCTGACAGCATGTTGCCCGGCAGAGAATATCGACCTGACGGCGTTTCGACGGCTGCCGGCAGGGGCCTCCTGCCCATGCGTGAAAATCCGGAGGGACATGGGCGGGAGGCCCGTGCCACGGGTTGATTTCCGGGAGCAAAACCATGCCGATGCGCCAAACCACCTCGATTCTCAGCGGGATTTCCTCTCCCGCCGATGTCAAAGCCCTCCCGGCGGAGGCCATGCCCCAGCTGGCCTTGGAAATCCGCGGGGAACTGATCCGCGTGCTTTCGACCACCGGCGGGCATCTCGGACCGAATCTCGGGGTGGTGGAATTGACGATTGCGCTTCACCGGGTCTTCGAGACGCCGAAGGATAAAATTCTTTTCGACGTGAGCCACCAGGGCTATGTCCACAAGCTGCTGACCGGACGTCGGGAGCGGTTTTCCTCGATCCGCCAATACGAGGGGTTGAACGGGTTTCTCCTCCGCAGCGAAAGCGAGCACGACTGCTACGGGGCCGGGCATGCCGGAACCGCCCTCTCCGCCGCGCTCGGAATGGCGGCCGCGCGGGACATGCTGGGCGGCGACGAACATGTGGTCTGCGTGGCCGGCGACGCGGCCCTCACCTGCGGGGTCAGCTTCGAGGCCTTGAACAACGTGGCCTCGGGGACCAGACGCCTGATCATCGTCCTCAACGACAACGAGTGGTCGATCGCCAAAAATGTCGGGGCCGTCGCGGAGTATCTCAACCGCCTGGTGACGAATCCGGCCTACGCCCACCTTCATGACAAGGCCGCCAAATTCGTCGAGTGGATCGCCGGAAAAGGCGCCCGGAAGCTTGCGCACAAGGCCGAGGTCAGCTTGAAAAACCTCCTTTCCCCGAGCGTGATCTTCGAGGATCTCGGCATCCGATACTACGGCCCGATTGACGGCCATGACACCGCCCTCCTGACGGAGACATTTCAATTCCTCAAGACCCAGAACGATCCGGTCATCCTCCACATCCTGACCCAGAAAGGCAAAGGCTACGCGCCGGCGCTTGAGAAGCCCGACAAGTTCCACGGGCTGGGAAAATTCCATCTCGACACCGGCGAGACCGTCGCCTCGCCCACGCCGACCTATTCCGAGTTGCTCGGCACGTCCCTCGCCAATTTTGCCGACCACAACAACAAGATCGCCGCCATCACCGCCGCCATGCCGACGGGCACGGGGCTCGTGGGGTTCGCCAAGCGGCATCCGGGCCGCTTTTTCGACGTGGGCATCGCCGAGGAGCACGCCGCCCTTTTTGCCTGCGGTCTGGCCGTGCGGGGAATGAAACCGTTTCTCGCGATCTACAGCACGTTCATGCAGCGCGCCTACGACATGGTCATCCACGATCTGGCCCTGCAGAATCTCGATGTGGCGATCTGCATGGACCGGGCCGGGCTCTCCGGGGACGACGGCCCCACCCACCACGGGCTGTTCGATATCGGCTATTTGCGTCCCGTTCCGGGCCTGATCCACATGCAGCCGAAGGACGAGGACGAGTTCGTGGACATGCTCTGGACGATGGCCAATTACCATGAAGGCCCCACCGCCATCCGCTATCCCCGCGGAGCGGGCACCGGCGTGGCTCCCAAGAAAAAACCCCAGATCCTCGAAATCGGAAAATCCGAAGTCCTCCGCCACGGCTCGCGCGCGGCGATCATCGCCCTGGGAAACATGTGCGAACTGGCCCTCGAGGCGGCCGCGTCGCTCGAGCAGGCGGGCATTTCCACGGCCGTCATCAACGCGCGTTGGATCAAGCCGCTCGACACCGCGATGATCGAATTTTTCGCGCGCGGCTGCGAGGTCGTCTGCACGATGGAAGACCATGTGCTCCACAACGGATTCGGATGCGCGGTCATCGAGCATCTCTCGGAACAAAAAATCACGACTTCCGTCGTCCGCGTGGGCTGGCCCGACCAGTTCATCGAGCACGGCAGCGTTCCCGTCCTCCGCGCCAAGCACGGCATCACATCCGCTGCGGCGGTGGAGAAGATCCTCGCTGTTCTGCCCGCCCGCAAAGCGGCCGGAATTCAACCGGCGGCCTGATCGGCAGGTCTCCGGATGCATTCCTCTCCGCCTTTATTCGCCCCTTCATCTCAAAGCCATCCGGCATAAGGAGCCGTCCCCTTGAGACCATGCAGCGTAAGTCTCTTTTTCCGGGGAGCGTTTTTTCCCCATTACCTGGGTATGCACTTTATTCCCCCGGCCGCAACATCTTGTGGCGTCCGGTCGTCGCAGGCTCATTCGGTGCAAAATCTGCGCCAAGGGGAATAAAGTGCATACCCAGATTCCATTATTATTGAACTTGTTTAATAGGAAAATCGAGGTGCCGCTGACGCGACAGGCAGAGATTTGCCCTGCATCCTGCGATATGTGACAGCCAACCCCGCAATCAGCCAAACAAGAGGCCATGTGCGGATCGTGTCATGGATAAAGATTCCCTGAAGCAAATAAGTGCCAATGCTGGCGCGAAACCCCCATGCCCGCAGGTTCCCGCTTCCTCCGGCAGGCGGTGTTGTGCAAAACCACAAAAAAAGAAGATATGCCGCGAGCCCGGGAAGGCCGATTGTGAGCGCGTATTCAAAATAGATTGAGTGCGCCTTGTCGGTCGGCGCTTGACCGCTCTCCGGCCTCGGAAGCAGTTCGTAGGTATCGAGGCCTGACCCAAGGAAGACGTGAGCGGGCAGATTTTCGATGGCGAATTTCCAGAAGGCAAAACGGTGGGACCCCGTGGAGGGGGAAAAGTTTTTGGCGCTCCCAATCTCGGAGTCGAGCGTTGCCAAGCGGCTGGAGATCTTCCCGTTCCCAGACCAGACCAGTGCCACCGTGATCACCACGAAGAGAAGAAGAAGGCGAAGAGTTTTTCCCCGGCACGAGCGCTGCCGGATAAAAAGCCAGAGCATAAAGACACTGAATGCAACCCACGCCCCGCGGGTTTGACATACCACAAGCGCGGCGTAGAGGAGACCGCTCAATGCGGCAAAGCAGAAGCGTCCGACTGTCTTGGTTGATGTAAAAAGCTCGATAATGGCAAGCGGCAGCAACAGGCAGAGATAAGTCCCGAACCAATTGGCCTGCCCCATTGTCCCAATTGCACGCGGGTCTCGCTGAAGTTCGGGAAACCAGCGGCTCATTGCCTGCCAGGGATCATAAAACTGAAGAACGCCAAGCACCCCGATCACCCCGCCCCCAATCAAAAGAGCGCGCCCGACATTCTTATGGGTCTTATGGGATTTCTCATCCTGCAAAAAGAGCACTGTGGTGAAAAAAATGACAACACAACAAAAAAATGTCACCAGACCGGTTCTCCTGAAAAAACTTCCCGGGATGGATGTGTGCTGGAAAAATGTCAGCAGACAGGCGGTCAAAACAACGGGTATCAAGGCACTCAGCGACTGGCGAACAGGTTTCCCGCACAAGTCTTCCAGCAGGTTTTGTCTGAACAACAGGGCGAGGATGGCAGCCCATGTTACGGCCAGCGGGAGGAGGTAGAATTGCATCCCATAGGTTGCAATAATCAAAAAGCTCACGTAGAAAAATATCGCTACACTGAGAAAGGTCGCCACGCGAACTGTCGATCCGACCGCGGTGATTCTATTTGGCGATATGCTTGTCCAGATGAAAAATCCGAAGCAAATCCCCGAGATACAGAGGGCTGTAAAAGCCACTGCATTACCCGGCTCTTCGCGTCGCGCGGTGATGGTGATGAACGGATACAGAAACGCGAATACCGCGAGCCCCATCCGGCCCACTCCTCCTGTGTTCATTGCGCGCATATTCCAAAAGCTCGCGCAGCAAACAAATTGCGCTCTGATGACCGTTACTCTGAGCGAGAGTTGCTGCCCCATCAACGAAACAAGCTCTTGAATTACCAAGAGCTTGTTCGCTAATTAACCGCGATTAAGTCGTAATACCAGCTTCCCTAGCTCGAACGAGGCAGGTAAACAAGCTGGAGATCCGCGCCGGTGCCGGTATTATTAATATAGGCCTCGGCGGCAGTTTGATCCGCGTCTGACATGTTCATCCCGCCAACGGTCATACCTGTGGTCATTCCGTTCCCGCCAGTTCCAGTGCCCGTGCCTGTGATTACTGCCGAGCCTGCAACCGCATCAACCGCAGCGGCTTTGTCGGCATATGATGTATTAAGCCCTGCTGCACGAGCTGCAGAAAACGCCGAAACGATATTCTGAGCATTTCGTTGGTTTTTCGCTGTTGTAGCGGAGCCGGTAATGCCCGCGATGTTGGGAATGGCAATGGCCGCAATGACCGCGATCACCGCAATCACAACGAGTAATTCAACCAAGCTGAACGCCGATTGAAACGATAGTCTGCCTGTTGGTTTTTTCATAGCGTGGGCAATAGTCGCCCTGAGCTTGCACGCCTGCAACGTTGCGCATCGTGCATTCTTTGTCAGGGAAAACCTGTAGATCACTCACGCAACGTTGCGCGAATTTGGCTGTGGCAGAAAGGAAAAATTCCTCCTCGCGCCGTTGGGCGTGGGCTGCTAGATACGGTGGGGATGATCCAAGATTACGTTCCGGTTCTGCTGCATGTCATCGTGGCGGTGGGTTTTGCGACGGTGGCGCTTCTTGCCAATCTGGTCCTTGGTCGCGCGGGCACGAACAACCCCACGAAGAATACCGCCTATGAGTGCGGGATCTCCCCGATCCCCGGCCCCCAGCCGAGGTTCAGCGTCAAGTTTTACCTGGTGGCCATGCTCTTCATCCTTTTCGACATCGAAATCGTCTTCATGTATCCGTGGGCCGTTGTGTTCCAGGATTTCATCGCCCGGTTCGGGAATGTCATCCTTTGGAGCATGCTCAGCTTCGTGATCATCCTGATGGTCGGCTATATCTACGCGATCAAAAAAGGCGCTCTGGACTGGTCGAGGTAGGTTCCGATGATCGAGCATGTGGTTCTTTTCAAGCTCAGGCCCGGGCTTGATGACGTGAAGATCGAATGGATGCTCCGTGAAGCCAGGATCCAGCTTCTCAAGATTCCACTCGTCCGGGGCCTGCGGTGCGGATACCGGATCGATGCGGGGACGGAGTGGCCGTTTTTCCTGTTGATCGAATTGGATTCCCCGGAAAAGCTCGCTTCCTACATGAAGGACCCGGCGCATATCCGGTTTGTCAACGAGGTGATCAAGCCGAACATCACCGGCCGGATCGCGCTGGATTATCGGAGCGATCCCGGCGGGGACCCTCTGCTGAGCTAAAACAACAGCGTGGCCGGGGTTTCCAGGCTCTTCCTGAGGGAGGCGAGAAATTCCGCTCCCGCGGTACCGTCCACCACGCGGTGGTCGCCGCTCAGGGCCAGCGTCATCCGTTGGCCGGCGACGACTTCGTCCCGCGAATTCACCACGGGTTTCTTCACGATGGTTCCGACCGCGAGAATTGCCGCCTGCGGCGGATTGATGATCGCGTAGAAGCTTTCGATCCCGAAAGCTCCGAGGTTCGAAACCGTGACCGTGCCGCCCTGGTATTCCTCGGGTTTGAGTTTTTTCGCGCGGGCCCGCGCGGCCAGGTCCTTCACCGCGGAGCTGATCTCCCGCAGGGTGAGCTTCTGGGCATCGCGGATCACCGGGGTGATCAGGCCGTCCTCGACGGCGATGGCGACCGAGAGGTTGACCGTCCCGTATTCGACAACCGCGTCTCCCGCGAATGCGGAGTTGATTTTCTGGTGCAGCGCCGCCGCGCGCGCGGTGGCGAGCAGGACGAAATCATTCACGGTCACTTTCGGGGTGCCGGAAGCCTCCGCGGCGGCATTGATGTCTTTCCGCAGCGCGACGAGCGGCGCGGCGTCGATCTCCAGCGAAAGATAAAAATGGGGGATCTGGGTCTTGCTGGCCAGGAGCCGCTCCGCGATCGTGCGGCGCATTCCGGTGAGCGGAACCCGCTTGTCGGCGGCTGACGAGAGAACCTCGATCTTGGCGGCGGGCGAGGGAGGAGTGAAGGATCGCGCGGCAGGGGCGGAGCCTTTCTCCGGAACGTCCGCTGCCACGATGCGTCCTCCGGGGCCTGTTCCGGTGGTTCCGGCGAGATCGATGCCGCGCTCCGCGGCGATTTTTTTCGCCAGCGGCGAGGCCTTGACGCGGACACCGCTGACATTCGTGATCGTCCGGGGCTTCGGTGTCGCAGGGGCCACGGATTTCGGGGCCGCTTTTGGTGCCGGCGCGGGCGCCGGCTTCCCGGCGGAGCCCGAGGCTGCGGGTTTGTCCGACGATGGCCCGCCATCGAGAACAGCCAGGCGCTCGCCGACTTTGACCGCCCCCCCCTCGGGAACGGTGATTTCCACGAGGGTGCCCTCGTCAAATGCCTCCATTTCCATCGTGGCCTTGTCGGTTTCCACTTCCGCGAGGATGTCGCCAATTTCGATCTTGTCGCCGGCTTTTTTCAACCATTTGACGAGCGTTCCCTCGGTCATGGTGTCGCTCAGTTTCGGCATGGTGATATCTGGCATAGTGAATAGGGGATGGTGAAGTTTGCTCAGCAAATATCCAGCGCTTTTGTCACAACCCGCTCCGGAGTGGGCAGCTGGATGGGTTCGAGGGCGGGCGAATAGACCGAGGGCGCATCAAGGGAACAGACCCGCTGCACGGGGGCGTCCAGTTCGTCGAACGCCTGCTCCTGGATCGTGGCCGCAATCTGGGCGGAGACCCCGCAGAACGGCTTGTTCTCATCCACCAGCACCGCCCGGTGGGTTTTCCGGACGGAGTCGAGAATGGCTTCCTCGTCGAGCGGACGGATCGATCTCAAATCGAGGACTTCGGCCCGGATGCCGTGTTCGGCTTCGAGAATTTCCGCGGCCTTGAGGGCGGTGAGGACGGCCCGCCCGTGTGCGATGAGCGAAATGTCCGGGCCCTCGCGCTTGATGTCCGCCACACCGAGCGGGATCACATATTCCTCTTCGGGAACCTCCCATGTCTCGCCGTAGAGGAGGGTGTTTTCCATGAAGCAAACGGGATCGTTGTCGCGAATGGCCGCCTTCAGGAGACCTTTCGCGTCGTAGGCGGTGGCCGGACAGACGACCTTCAGGCCGGGCGTGTTGGCGATGAAGTTTTCCGGCGTGTGCGAGTGGGTGGCCCCGACATTCGTGCCTCCGTTCGCCGGTCCGCGGATGACGATCGGGCAGTTGATGAGTCCGCCGCTCATATAGCGGACCTGTCCCGCGTTGTTGATGATCTGGTCCCAGGCCACGTAGGCGAAACTCCAGAACATGAGTTCCATGACCGGGCGGATGCCGAGCATCGAGGCGCCGATGCCCATCCCGATAAAGCCCGCTTCGCTGATCGGCGCATCCACCACGCGCTTGTCGCCGAAGCGTTCCCAAAGCCCCTCGGTGACCTTGTAGGCCCCGTTGTATTGGGCGACTTCCTCGCCGATGATGACGACGTTCTCGTCGCGGAGGATCTCCTCGGCGAGGGCCTGGTTCAGCGCGGTGCGGTAGGTGGTCAGCATAAGAAAATGCGAAATGTGGAATTGGGAATTTGGAATGGAAGGAATCCCGCGCGGAGCGCGACACGGGGCCGCCGTGCGGCCCATTTCCGGTTTCTGATTTCCGGTTTCATCTTTTCTTCAATCTCCAAAGAAATGGCGGCCGCTTGGGCCGGCCCCGGTTTGTTCGTCCACCTCCCAATACACGTCCTCGAAGAGGCTTTCCGGAGCGGGGTCTTCGCTCTCGAGGGCAAACTGGGCGGCCTCGGCGACTTCCTGCTTGACGGTGGCGTCGAGTTCATCGGCGGCTTCCTCGGTGAGGACCTTTTCCCCGACGAGGCGCTTGCGCCAGAGACGGATCGGGTCGTGATGGGTTTTGTAGCGCTCGATCTCATCCGCGCTGCGGTATTTTTTTGCATTCGCATCCGCCACCGAGTGGCCGTAGTAGCGGTAGGTGTCGACTTCCAGGACAAAGGGAAGCGATTCGTCCCGGGCCCGCCGGATGGCGTTCCATGTCTTGGCGCGAACTTCGTAAAAATCTTCCCCATTGGCGGCATCCCAGGCGATCCCATATCCCTCCGCCCGCTCGGCGAGGCAGTTTTTGATCGCCGAAGACCGTTCCATGCTCGTTCCCATCGAATACTGGTTGTTTTCGATGACATATATCACCGGAAGCTTCCAGAGGGCGGCCAGGTTGAGCGACTCGTGGTAAGAGCCCTGGTTGACAGCCCCGTCGCCCAGAAAGCAGAGGCAGCAACCTTTGAGGCCCTGATACTTCAAGGCATACGCGAGGCCGAGGCCCAGAGGAGTCTGGCCGGCAACAATCCCGTGCCCTCCCCAGTAATTTCTCTCCGGCGCGAAGAAATGCATCGAGCCGCCCTTGCCACGCGAGCACCCGGTCGCCTTGCCGAGAAGTTCCGCCATGCAGGATTTCATGTCCATGCCCACCGCCAACGCGTGACCGTGATCCCGGTAGGCCGTGATCACATGGTCGTTCTTTCCCATCAACGAGACCGTTCCCAAAGCGACCGCTTCCTGGCCGATGTAGAGGTGGAGGAAGCCCCCCATCTTGCCCTGGTTGTAATACTTCAGGGCTGTCTGCTCGAATCGGCGTATCCGCAACATCTCCGCGAGAAAGCGGATTTTTTCATCGGCTCCAAGGGCTGCGTTGATCTCCGCCCCCGCATAGTCCGCCGGCTCATCTTTGGTTTCGCTCATGAAAACTTGGTTCGAAATGGTCCTCTTCAGGTTCGCCCGGGGCGCAGCCGGACGGAAAACGGCACAGGTTCCTTCAGATCCGCCCGCGTTGCAATGAGGAAATTCATGGGTTTTTTCATTTGCCGGGGGGTGTCTTTGGGTGGATAATACCCCTTCCAGCGCATGACGAAACGACGATTGACAGTCACAATTCTGGCGGGGTTGGCCTTGATGCCTCTTTGCGTCCGGGGTGCCAGCGGTCCAGATTTTCAAAAATATGCGATGGTGTTGAGGGAAAATGCCATTCTCAAGGTCGAGCCCCAGGTTGTCGCCCCCACGAATTTTCGGTCCGGTTTCAACCGCTTTCCCTGGAAGACGAATATCGTGACGACGGTCTTCTGGGTGGGAGAAAGGCCGACCCCCCGCAATCCCGTCCCGAATTACAAGAGTTCCTGGGATGCCAGGTGGGCGGCGAATTACGGCGGCTACGACAACCCGGACCCCGCCTCGCGGAAAAACTTCGTTCCCAAGGGGTTCATCCCCCGGCAAAATCCGTTCTATGTCGCGCTGCCCTACAACGATGTGACGCGCGGAACGACGAAACCGGAGTCGCGCAAAGCCATTCCCTGGTTCAAACAGGCCTTCGAGCGTCCGGGAAAATCGGTTTGCAAGGGAAGATGGCTGGCCATCCGCTTCCGGAACCGCATCGCCTACGCCCAGTGGGAAGACTGCGGGCCGTTCCGGACCGACCACTGGCAGTATGTTTTTGCCAATGCAAGGCCCCTCCCGAACCTCAACCAGGGTGCCGGCCTCGACGTTTCGCCCGCCGTGCGCGACTATCTGGGCATGGGCAGCAAGGATGTGACGGATTGGAAATTTGTGGAAGCGCGGGATGTCCCCCCTGGTCCCTGGACGAAATTCGGGGACAACAACACATTCGTTCTCCAGCGCCGCGGGGCGGATCTTTTCGTCGTGGATCGCAACAACGCTTACGGCGCCCGCAAGTAATCTTCGAAAATTCGGTTGACGCCGGCACGCGCAAGTGTTCATATGGACACTATGCCTCTCACTGACAAGCAATCGGCGGTTCTGGAGTATATCCGGGAACGGAGGACGGAGGGCTTTGCGATGCCCACCGTGCGCGAGATCCAGCAGCGATTTGGGTTTTCGAGCCCGTTCGCCGCAACCCGTCACATCATGGCGCTTGAAAGAAAGGGGTTTTTGAACCGGGCTGGCGGACGCGCCCGGTCCATGATCCTCAACGACGCGCCTACTCCGCGCTGGCTGAACATCCCCCTGCTTGGAGCCATCCCGGCCGGCCTGCCTGTCGATGCGGTCGAGCAATCGGACCGTTTCCTCACCGTCGATGCCGACAGCCTCCGCCTTCCCAAAAACTCGCGCCCGTTCGCCCTGGAAGTGCGGGGAGATTCCATGATCGATGGCGGCATCCTCGACCGGGACATCGTCATTCTCGAACTCGCCGAGCCCCGCCACCGGGACATCGTCGCCGCGCTCATCGATGGAGAGTCAACGCTCAAACGATATCTCGTCCAAAACGACCGACCCTTCCTCCGGGCGGAGAATCCGAAATATCCGGACCTCATTCCCGCACACGAACTCGTGATCCAGGGCGTCTTCCGCGCCCTGATCCGCATCAACCATCAAAATTAAAATGAAAACGACCGCGCGCAGGAGAAAGACGAAGGAAACCGGCGAGGACCTCTGGGCATGGGCCGAACGCAGGGATTTTCCGGTCATCCGTGAGGAACCGTCCGAACCGGCCCACCCCGGATGGTGCCGCGGGTTGCTCAAAAAAATTTCCGGCCAGAAAGACGGTTTGTAGGGAACCCGGTTGCCCCCATGCTGTTCACTTAACCTGGATCCAGCGATCAAAGAATTTAAGGGCTGTCCATCTGAGTGCGGCAGAATCAAGATGAAGTGATGTCTCAGCCAGGAAGAGAATCGGGAAACACAACTGGCAGGGGCTGCCGCACTCAGATGGACAGCCCTTAAGAATTTTTGACAGGATTATCCCCAAACCATGTTTACGAAACACGTTCCGTGTTCCGTTACAGAAAACGCTGCTTTTGGGATTATCAGGAAAGAGTTATGGAGGTTTCCGTCTGCCTCAAATGATCCCTCTGCACCTCGCGGCGGGTGGCCTGACGGGATTTTTCCGGGGTAGCCCGCCAGGGTTCCCACACCATCGGACGTGCGGTTTTCTGCATCCGGCGGTCGAACAAGGCGGCTGTCATTGTTTATGGGGTTTTCTTCCTGACTCGTTCATGCCCATGCCGGGCACACGAGGGACAGACCTCTGGGCTGTCCGGAAAGACCCTTCGCGGCGGGCCGGGACGTCCCGCCCTATCAGGGGAACTTTCCCGTGATGCACCCTTCGCGAAAACCGACGACGAAAAGCCCTTTCCATCCGCGCCCGGACGCGTAGATTCGTCCCCCAATGTTCAGCCGGCTTTCAGACAAACTTCAGGACGTTTTCAAAGATCTTCGCGGTCACGGAAAAATCAGCGAGGCCAACGTGACCGACTCCCTGCGCGGAGTGCGCATGGCCTTGCTGGATGCGGATGTGCATTTTCAGGTCGCGAAAGACTTCATCGCGCGGGTCAAGGAAAAGGCCCTTGGCGAGGAAGTCCTCCGCAGCGTCACGCCCGGACAGCAGATCGTCAAAATCTTCCATGAGGAACTCTGCGCCCTCCTTGGCGGCGATGCGTCTCCCCTCAACCTCGACAAGCCCGCCAGGATCCTCATGGTCGGCCTCAATGGTGCCGGAAAGACCACCTCGTCGGCAAAACTCGCCCGCTGGCTGAAGTCCCAGGGCCGCTCCCCCCTTCTCATCGCTGCCGATCTTTACCGACCGGCCGCCATCGAACAACTCGCCGTCCTCGGCGAACAGGTCTCCGTGCCGGTCTTCCGTCCGGAAGCCGAGGAAACAGATGTCCTTCGCTCCTCGAAGCAAGCTTTGACCTGGTGCGAACAAACCGGCGGAAACGTCCAGATCTTCGATACCGCCGGACGCCAGGAAATCGATGAGACGCTGGTCAGGGAACTCCAGCGGCTCCGCGATTTCCTCCAGCCGCAGGAGATCTTGCTCGTGTGCGACGCCGCCACCGGCCAGCAGGCGGTCAGCGTGGCCGAGCACTTCCACTCGGCACTCGGCCTCACCGGGATCGTCCTCACCAAGCTCGACGGCGACGCCCGGGGCGGTGCCGCCCTCTCGCTGCGGGCGGTCACCGGCCGCCCGATCAAATTCGCCGGCGTCGGGGAAAAACTGGGCCAGTTCGAACCCTTCCACCCGGACCGGCTTGCCGGACGCATCCTCGGCATGGGGGATGTCGTCGGCCTCGTCGAAAAAGCCGCCGAGGCCATCAACGAGGCGGATGCCCTCCGGATGGAACAAAAGCTCCGCACGGCCAGCTTCGATCTGGAGGACTTCCTCCAGCAGTTCAAAATGCTCAAGCGCATGGGTCCCCTCGAAAATATCCTTGGCATGATCCCCGGAATGGATAAGCTGAAAGATTCCTCGATTGACGAGAAGCAACTGAAGCGGGTGGAAGCGATTGTCCTTTCCATGACGCCGCAGGAGCGGGCGCGACCGGACATCCTGAACGCGCGCCGCCGCCAGCGGGTCGCCCGGGGCAGCGGCACGACCGTCACCGAGGTGAACAATCTTCTCCTGCGCTTCTCCCAGATGCGCAAGATGATGAAAAAAACGGGGCAGATGAAAAAATTGATGTCCCGTGCCGGGAAAAATTTCGGCCTGCAGGTCCCCGGGGGACTCTGAGGCAGAAGTCGATCCTGGGGAGGGCACTCCCTCAACTGAAAACTGAACACTGAAAACCGAAAACTTTATTCCATGGCCGTAGCAATCCGACTCCGCCGCGAAGGCGCCAAGAACAGTCCCTATTACAAGATCGTCGTCGCCGACCAACGCCGGGCGCGCGATGGCAAATTCATCGAAATCATCGGCACGTATGATCCGAGGAAAGAGGGGGAAAATTTTTCCATCCAACTCGAACGCGCCGACTATTGGGTCGGTGTCGGGGCCCGTCCGTCCCAGACGGTCGGCAGCATCATGACAAAAGCCCGCAAAAAAACCGCAGCCTGATCGGATTCCGGCATGGAAGAGTTTCTGCGTTATGTGATCTGCAACCTCGTGGAATTTCCCGAAGAGGTGGTCTTCACAAAAACCGAGACGCCGGAGCGCACAATCTTCCACGTGGCGATGAGGAAAACCGACCTTCCCAAAATCATCGGCAAAGGCGGAAACACCATCCAATCCCTTCGCACTCTCCTGAATGCCGCCGCCCACAAGCGCGGCACCAAAGCCTCCTTGGAGATTGTCGAATGATAAAAAACCTCCTGTCCTTCCTGGCCCTCGCCGCCATCCTCGCCGGATCCGGCTGCGAGCAACACCCGGCCTCCCAGACCGTTCCTGGCGACAATGAACAGCAGGCCCGGAAGCAGGCGCTTCAGGACAAAGAAGCCCGGACCCCGATCACGATCAACCCGGACGCCCCGAAATTTTTCCCTCCGAAAAGCGAGCGATAGCACAAAGGGGAAATCGGAAGAAGTTGCTGGGGTCGCGCCCTTCTTTTCAGCCAGAAAAACGGGGCTTGCGAAACACGAGGAGCCGCGGGCGCGCGCCGACCGGCGGTATGTCCTACAACTTCGCTGAACCTGAAAACAGGTTTTAGACAGGATTCACAAGATTGGCAGGATTCACGGGAAGGAACTTGCAGCGAAGTGCAGAGAGATTATTTGAGGCAGACGGAAACCTCCATAACTCTTTCCTGATAATCCTGTCATCCTGTCAAAAATTCTTTGATCGCCGGATCCGGGCTGAAACCGCCCGGTCGTCGCCTGGCGAAAGGTCGGGACGTTTTGTGCGCGTGGCTTCCGCGGCCTGGTCCCGGCGCCATCTTTCGATGGCCGCATGGTTGCCGGAGAGCAGGATTTCGGGAACCGCCCAACCCCGGTAATTTTCCGGCCGCGTATAATGGGGATGATCGAGGTGGCCCTTGACAAAAGAATCCTGCTGGGCGGACTGGAGGTCGCCGAGAACCCCCGGAACGAGCCTGACGAGGGCATCGGTAATCACCAGCGCCGGGAGGACGCCGCTCGTCAAAACATAATCCCCGATGGAAATTTCGTCGTCCACCAAGTGGTCGGACACGCGCTGGTCCACCCCCTCGTAATGGCCGCACAGAAAGATGAGGTGCGGCTCCAGGGCGAGTTCCTCCGCGATTTTGTGCGAAAACTGCCGTCCTTGGGGAGAGAGAAAAACCACCCTGGAATCCGGTTTGCGGAGCGCGCCGAGCGCCCGGTCGATGGGCTCGATTTTCATCACCATTCCCGGTCCGCCGCCGTATGGCGCGTCGTCCGTGCTCCGGTGTTTGTCCGTCGTCCAGGCGCGAAGGTCCAGAGCCTCCAGTTCCACGAGCCGCTTCTCCTGCGCGCGCTTGAGAATGCTTTCTCCAAAAACAGCGCGGCAGACCTCCGGGAAGATGGTGAGGATTTGAATTTTCAAGATGCCGCGGTTCTCAGGGCAGGATCTCCGTGCCGATGCCCGCGTCCGTGAAAATTTCCAAAAGGAGGCAGTGCTGGATTTGGCCGCCGATCAGGTGGATTTTTTCGACGCCCTTGCGCAGCGCGGCGGCGGCGGACTGGACTTTGGGGATCATCCCGCCCGCGATGACTTTTTGCTTGATGAGCGTTTCGACCTGGCCGGCGGTGACCGAGGGAATCAGGGAGCTTTTGTCATCCTGGTCGCGCATGATCCCCGGCACATCGCTCACGAAGATGAGCTTCGTGGCTTTGAGCTCGGCAGCCAGCGCGGCCGCCGCGACATCGGCATTGATGTTGAGCACCGTGCCGTCCTCGGCGGCTCCGATCGGGCTGATCACCGGGACGATCTCCTTGCGGATCGCGGCTTTGATCTCCTTCGCGTTCATCCTCGCGGCTTCCCCCACGAACCCGATTTCCACGAGTTCTCCGGCCTCGCCCGTCTGCGGGGGCAGAAACCTCGCCTGAAAAACCGCTTTGCCGGAGAACCCGGCGGCCCGTCCTCCAAATTCCTCGAGCGTCCGGACGATCGACGGGTTGATCTCGCCATCCAGCGTCTCCTCGACGATCCGGATGGCGGTGCTGTCCGTGATGCGCAGCCCGTTGACGAATTGCGCCTTGAGCCCCGCTTCCCGCATCCGGGCCGTGATCGCCTTGCCGCCGCCGTGAACGAGGACCGGGTTGATCCCGACGGCCTCGAGAAAGACGACATCCCGCAGGAACTTCTCGACAATCTGGTCATCCTCCATCGCGGCTCCGCCATACTTGAGGACGAACGTGTGGCCGCGGAATTCCTGAATGTGGGGCAACGCCTCGATCAGGCTCTCGGAACGCGCCTCGGGTGTCAGAAGAGCCCCCATTTATTCGCCCAGGTTGAAACGGACATACTCCTCCGTCAAATCCGTCGTCCAGACCACATGCGTGGCCTTGCCGAGCTTGAGATCCACCGTGACGCGAAACGCTTTCTTCGCCGCGATCCGGCGGAGTTTGTTTACCGGAGTTTTGGCCGCGACCCCGTTCACCGCGACAGGGAGCGCGTCGTAAAAAATGTCCGTCGCCGTCTCCTTGATCCTCGCCCCGCTGTAACCGACGGCATCGAGGATGCGGCCCCAGTTCGGGTCCCCTCCGGCCCAGGCACATTTGACGAGTGTCGAGTTGGCGATGGCTTCGGCCGCCTTGCGCGCATCGGCCCGGTTCGCCGCCCGGCGGACCTCCACCTCCACAAACCGCGAAACTCCCTCGCCATCCTCGACAATCATCCGTGCCAGCGCACGGGTGACCACATCGAGCGCGCTGCGGAAGATGGCCGGAGAAGGGGAAATCCCGCTTGCCCCGTTCGCCAGGAGAATCACCGTGTCATTGGTGCTCATGTCCCCGTCGATGGTGATCCGGTTGAAGGAATCCTCGACCGAATCCCGCAGCGCTTTGCGGAGGGCATCCGCCGGAACGATCGCATCCGTGGTCACCACGCAAAGCATCGTGGCCATGTTGGGATCGATCATCCCCGCCCCTTTGGCCAGGCCGCCGATCCGGAACCGCCCGTCATGGGTGGTCACCTCGAGCGCGATTTCCTTGGAGAAGGTATCGCTCGTCATGATCGCCTTCGCCGCTTTTCCGGAACCCGCGCGCGTCAGCTTGACGGAGGGGATCCCTTTCAAAATTTCCAGCACCGGCATCGGCACACCGATCCGCCCGGTCGAGCAAACCAGGACCTGCGAGCTCTTGAGGGCAAGGGACTTCGCGGTCGCCGAGGCCATCGCGCGGGCATCGGCCAGCCCGGTCGCGCCGGTGCAGGAATTGGCATTCCCGCTGTTGAGGACCACGGCGCGGACACGCCCGGCGCGCAGGTGCTCTGAGGAAATGCGCACCGGAGCCGCCTTGACCTTGTTGGTCGTGAACGTGGCCGCGGCCGTGGCGGCGGTTTCAGAAAAAACAACCGCCAGGTCATCGCGGGTGGCTTTTCCGTTTTTGATCCCGCAGCCCGTGGCCCCGGCAACGAATCCCTCCGCCGCGCAGACCCCTCCCTGGATTTTTCGCATCTTGTTCATAAAAGTCCTGTCGTCTCATCGAGGCCGGCCATCAAATTGAAATTCTGCACCGCCTGTCCGGCCGCGCCTTTGACCAGATTGTCCTCGGCGGAAAGGAGGATGAGCCGCCTCGCCCGTCCATCGTAACGAACCGAGATGTCGCAGAAATTCGTGCCGATCACATTCTTTGTGTCGGGCAGGGTCCGCGACACCCGCACGAATGGCTCGACGGCGTATGCCGAATCCAGCGCGGGAAGGACCGCCTCCGCGGTCACCCCGGGCGCGGGCCGTGTAAAAATCGTCGTGTGGATTCCCCGCGTCATCGGGGCAAGGTGCGGCACGAAGGAAATGACAACCGGACTTTTTGCGGCAAGGGAAAGCTCCTGCTCGATCTCGGAAAGATGCCGGTGCTTCGGGAGTCCATACGCCCGGAGGCTTTCGTTGCACTCCCCGTAAAGGAGCGCCGTCTCCGCCTTCCGCCCCGCCCCGCTCACCCCGCTGGCGCTTGAAACGGAGATGTCCCCCGCCTCGATCAGCCCGCCCTTCAACAAAGGCACGAGCGGAAGCAGGATGCCCGTGGGATAGCACCCCGCCGAGGCGACAAGGCCCGCCTTCCGGATCTCATCCCGATGAAGTTCCGGAAGGCCGTAAACCGCCTGCGGGAGGAGGTGCTCGGCCCCGTGGCTCTCCCCGTAAAATTCCCGATACGTCGCCGCGTCCCGCAAACGGAAATCCGCGCTCAAATCCACCACCCTCCGCCCGGCCTCAAAAAGCGGCGCGGCAAATCCCGCCGCCCGCCCGTGGGGCAACGCCAGAAAGAAAAATTCCGCGCCGGACCCGAGAAGCGCCGGAACATCCGGCTCGCTGAAAACCAATTCGGAAAAATCCCCCCGCCCCGCCAGCCGCGGCAGGATCTCCCCCACCCTCTTCCCCGCATGCTGGCGCGAGGTCACGGCCACAACGCGGACGGAGGGATGCCGCGCAAGAATCGCGCAGAGTTCCTCCCCGGAATAACCGTTGGCTCCAACGATGGCGACAGGGATCATAAAACGCCGGATTGTCTCCGCGGACCACCACCTCCGACAAGAACGAAACAAAAAAAATAGACGCCGAAACCACCGGCGAACACGCAGGTGCCGGCCCCCGCCGCCTTCACGTCATGGGCGGAGGGAGGCCGGGCGGAAATTTCTTTTTCCCAAGGCGGGGGAGCAGCGAGCGAAAGATCCGGCGGGTTTCATTGATCGGGGTCTCTTCGATGAAGTAGGCGATGGCCGCCTTGCCGATGGCATACGTGCCGGCCCCCGCGATGAAACCGGAGACGGCATTTCCCCAGATCGGCACGACGCGCACAATGGCCCTGGCTCCCTCGCGCAGCACGAGCCCGGCGCCGATGTTGAAACCGAGGGCGCCGAGAAACTCCGCCACGAGCCGGGCGCTGAAGGGACGCCCGGTCGTATGGATGATCATCCCCACCATCAGCGTCTGCAGCGTGGTGAGGATCGGCATGTCGGCCAGCGGGATCGGTTGAACCCCGATGACCCCGCAGACCGCGCTGAAGGATTTCAAAAGGGATCCGGCAATGTGGGCCTGGGCACGGCGCGCGTTGGTCAGGCGGGCGAATTCCAGTTGGGCCGGAAGCGGAAGCGCCGCGCAAATGGCTTCGCCGCAGGCGGGGTCGCTCGCGGAAAGAACGCGGGGCACCCTGTGGGCGAGGGTGTGCTCCGCGGCCAGCATCGCCTGGAGGCGGAAAGCACTTCCCGGGGTCAGCGCGATGACAGGAGATCCGACAAGGCCGCAACGGGAAACGTCCGTTTTCCACTCTGGATCACGGGCATCCGGCGACTCGAAAAAGAGAACAAGGTCCGGCTGCTGCCGGTCCAACCCGTTCCGGACATGCTCCTGCGGCACATCCTTCCGCGCGTCCAGAATCCGGACTTCACCGCGCCCGGGAATGCGATAAGAACGCCAGCCGTTGTCGTGGCCTCCGGTTTCGAGTCCCTGCGCGCCGAGGGACGCGAGAATTTCCCGGGCCGGGCTGTCGGGATTTCCAACAAGCATCAACCGGGGCGGGCGCTGCTCGAGGAACACCTGCCGGATGGGAGTCAATTCCCGGAGGATCGGCTTTTGGAGCCCGCCGGGAAGTTTCTCAATGAGGCCGGTCAGGCGGTCGTAAACAGCCAGCAGCGAGTCACGGTTCAAAATGCGCAAGATCGTTGAGCAGCGTGTCCGCATGCTCGCCTGGCTTCACTTTCCGGAAGATCGATTTGATCGTCCCGTCCGGGCGGATCACAAAAGTCGGGCGCTTTGCCACCGGGAACGAGTTCTTTGGCCATGCCGGAGACTTTTCACCAACCTTCCGCGCCGCGCAAGCCTGGAACGCCTGTGACACATTTCCGGGCGTCGCCAGATCGCCCTCAGTAGCCCATGAGCCGGATTCCCGGAATGCGGGAAAAGTGATCCAGATCCCGTGTCACAAGCGGCCAGTCGCGCTGGACCGCAGTGGCAGGCCGTTGCTCCCGATCAGCCGGCCCTGCTGCCGCAATGTCCGTGCTATCCTGGGCATATGTGTCCGCCACCGGACGAATCACAGGCAGAATCTCAAAAGGCTCCACCACCGAGAGGAAGGAGGAATCGCCCCGATCCTCGAACCCCTCCGCGTATTCCCCGTAGGCCGTGATCGGCAACCACGCGTAGGATTCCCGGTGCCGACCGAGAAACTCGTGGGCCGCTCCCGGCTCCCGGTTCCTCTCCCGCTGAAAATCAATCAGAAACGTGGTGTCGAAGGTCAGGTGAAAGGGCCGCCGAGAGCGGCTGCCCGCACATCAAGGGCAATCTGCACGCGCAGGGCATCGAGATCGGGGAATTTTTTCTCCGGGCGCAGGAAGCGAAGAAACTCGGCCTCGATGTCCTGGCCATACAGGTCACCGGAAAAATCGAGGAGGTGGACTTCGAGAAGGCGCTCTCCGGAATTTTTCACGGTGGGACGTGTTCCGATATTTGCGACGCCGGAAATGACCCGCCCGCCCAGATGGACGCGCACGGCGTAAACCCCGTCCGGCGGAAACTGTTCGTTGTGGGCCGCAAGATTGGCGGTGGGAAACCCCAGCTTTCCCCCCAATCCATCGCCCGGAATCACGGTGCCGAGCACCGAGTAGTTCCTGCCCAGAAATCGGCTGGCGGATTCCAGGTCGCCCGACTCGACGAACTGGCGGATGAGCGTGCTGCTGACCGTGACGCCATCGATTTGGACGGGGCGGACTTCGGTGGTTTCGAAATCCAGCCCGGGACCCAGGCGCCGGAGCAGATCCGCATCCCCCCGCCTTGCGCGGCCGAATCTCCAACCTGTTCCCACGCAGATTCGAACGAGGTCCCGCGCCGCCGAACTCAACTGCCGGAGAAAATCCTCCGCCTCCACCGAGGCAAAACCTTTGTCGAAAGGAATGACGAGGACGGAGGCCATTCCGAATTCCTCCATCAGGCGGAGCTTGTGGCGGGTCGATGTGAGCAACCGGGCCGCATTTTGAGGTCGCAGGATCTTCGAGGGATGCGGGTCGAATGTGAGCGCAACCGCCGTCCCTTCCGCGATCCCCGCCGCATCCAGAGCGGACTGCAGCACCACCTTGTGTCCGGGATGCATGCCGTCAAAGACGCCTGCGGCGACAACCAGCGGCCCGGGCAGCGAAGCCAAGCCGTCCATATTGCTGAAGACGTTCATTCCCAAAATCGTATTTTAACCGGTAGAGCAGGGAGGGAGGCCACGGAATGAGAGCACAAAGGCAATGGCCGCCGGCTTCCTTCCCCCTCGTCAAACCGGACGCGCAGATTTCCCGCATCCGGCTTTAGCTGGGCGTTATTGTGCGACGCGTTCACAGGTAAATGAGCCCCATCCTCGTCTTGTATATTAGCATTGAGTTTCAACACCGTTGCCCTATGGGATTTACGATCTCGGGCAGAATTCCGGATTCGTCAATGTCGGCACGGACCATGATACGAGCACATTCGCCGTGGCATCCATTCGCGGGTGGTGGCGTGCGGAAGGGCCTTGGCTCTATCCCCACGCCGAGCGTCTGCTCATTACGGCGGACGGAGGAGGAAGCAACGGCTATCGTCTCCGACTTGGAGGCAGGAAATTCGCCGGACATCATCTTTCAGCACTATCGGGAAGCCCCGCTTTTGCGGACATGAAGCGTTCGTGTTTTCGGTGACGAAAATTGCGCGATGTCGCGCGGGCTCATGGTTGAAAAAACCTTTTGTTGGGCCAGTGCGCTTTCTGGAGGCGAACAATCGACAAGCTGCCGCCCTTGGTGCGCCGGACGAAAAAAAACCAGAGCACCCGGTTCCATCAGTCTGCATGTGGCCACAATCACGCGCTGGCAGGGACAAGAATATTCGCGGAAACGGGAAGGTGACAACTCCCAATCATTGGGAGCCCAGGGCGGCACCAGCGCCTTTTCCCAAGAGCCGAACAATTCCGGGGTTCCCAACCAGCGGGCCGGGTCGTTTCTCGCACCGGAAGGATTTCGCGTCCGGGTTGACAAGTTTTCCTTCCTGTATGGAAACGAACCCATCACCCGAGACTCAGAACCATCCGCGCGATCTTTTCATTTTCCCTTTTAGGTTCATGGGCATGTGGCCAAATGACGCCAATCGAACGGTGCTTTTTGTTCAAAAAAAAACTGCAAAAAAGTTTTGGCGCCCCATTTCTCCTGATCCACCACTTGGCACGACACGTGCTACAGGGCAGTCGACACGCCGCAAGGCGTGAAAACCAGGGCAGACTTTCCGGAAGCGGGAGGGCGGCCCGATAAAAAAACAAAATGAAAATCGCCACCAAAATCGTTTCGATGGTGAGCTTGGCGGCCGTCCTCGCGGGCAGCCCGCTCCTCGCCGGAGATGCAAAAACATTCAAGGAAAAAGTCGTGGTCGAGGAACCCACCAAGTGGTATGGGGCCGCGCTCAGCACAGGCTGGGACAGTCTCTATATGTTCCGCGGGGTGGACGTGATTTCTCACGGCTCTTACGGCAACACCAGCAACTACGGCTCCGGCATCTACTGGACCGACCTCAGCTTCACTTGGAACATCACTCCAAATGACACACTGACAGTCGGATCTTGGATGGCCTTCGGCACGTCGAACACGTCCTACAAGGAACTCGATATCTATACGAGTTACACCCACACCATCGGCGACCTCGCCCTGGGTGCCGGGTATATCTTCTATTATGTGTTCCCGACCGGATCGGACCTCTACTCGCACGAACTCAACGTCAAGGCGGCCTACACCTTTGACCTTGGCCTCATGAGTGTGACCCCGTCCATCGCCTACTTCTTCAACATCGGGCCCGACCTCGATGGCGGGAACGGTACTGCCAAGGAAGCTTCAAGCTTCCTCCTCCTCCGTGTGGACGGCAGTATCCCGATCTACAAGGACATCGTGTCCCTCACACCGTGGATTGCCTATGGAACCAACTTCCAATACAATCCGAAACTCACCAGTTCCGGCACATACGACTTCTTCAACGGAGCCAACAACCTCGAGATCGGACTCGGCATGCCGGTCAAGATCAACGACGCGATCAGCGTGTACGGCTATGCCTCCTACAGCTACGCGTTCTCGAATCTCTGGGGCACCACCAGCCCCAGCACCGTCTGGGGTGGCGCGAAGGTTACCTTTGCGTTCTAGTCCGGTTTAGCGACCGCAAAACTCGACAAAAACAAGACGGCAACCATAGCACCAACGATGCCAACAAATTTGCAACAGGCGTCACGACAAGCTCCTTGAACGCGACCCGGCACAATGACGGAGTGTTGTTCTTATCTCCCGACGAGTCAATGGCTGGGCCCTCCCTCATCCGGCACAGCCGCCGGGCGCTTCTCATCGACGAGAAACACATCGGCAAAGCCGGCTTTATTACTCTGGTTCTCAACGCCCGAAGCGGCGAACTACTCCACCTTGCCGAGGGGCGCGGCAAAGAGGCACTGAAAGGATT